>JAPOOT010000172.1 GCA_026713285.1 Gemmatimonadota bacterium
CTACCAAAAATCCGCATTACCAACTAAGTGTCTACAATAAACTTGTCCCGGATGTAATGTTCTAGTTTAATCGTCATTAATCAGGTTTACCGCAAGCAGTTCTTTGGATCAGCGGACGGTCTTCCGGACAGGGGATCGACCGCCCGTATTCGAGGTCAGACTGCGTGGCTGAATTTACGTATCCACAATTTCAGGGCCTCGAAGAAGACTACGAACGGGACGGTTTCGTCATCGTGCGTAATGTCCTGCCCAACAGACTGATTCGAGAGGTGGACCGGCATATCGACTGGCTGATGGACCGCCATCCCGATCTGCCCCCGGAATCGCTGGGACACTGGCTCATTGCGTGCGATCCCTTCTGGGTGCGTTTCCTCAGCGACCGCAACCTGCTGGACGTGGCGGAAGCCCTGGTCGGTCCGAACGTGGCCCTGTCTTTTCCTGTTCCGCGGCAGTCCCGTCGAAGGAATCAACACCTACCGGAAGTTTCCCGCGTACGAGGCCGGGAAGCACATGACGTTTCTCGGTTGCGGGGACTGGTCGTGAGTAACTGTTCAACCCAGAACCGCAGCCAGAATTCCCGCAGCGGCGAAAAACGTCACCAGTAGAAGTATCGGCAATCGAATCACCCGCAGCATGAAAAACCCGATAACGGCAAGCGAGAGATCCAGGGGCGAGAAGACGGCGTTGACGAACACGGGCTGGTAGAGTGCCGCCAGCAGCAGCCCGACCACCGCGGCGTTGACCCCCGCGACGGCGCCGGCCGCGCCCGGTTTCCGCGCCAGGGTCTCCCAGGTATCGTGAAAGGCCATGATCAACAGGAATCCCGGCAGGAAGATCCCCAGGACCGCGATCAACGCGCCAGCCAGCGCCAGGTCCGGCGTCATCTCCGCGCCCAGAAAGGCGGACAGGGTGAACATGGGACCGGGAATGGCCTGGGCGGCGGCGTAACCGAGCAGGAAGCGATCGATGGATAGCGCTTCGCCCACGGTTTGCTGAAGCAAGGGCAACACGACGTGTCCGCCTCCGAATACCAGGCTTCCGGTCTGGTAAAATCGGGAAAGCAGATCGAGTTTCGGCGACATGCCCGCCAGGAACGGCAGACCGATGAGGAGCAGAAAAAAGAGCGTCAGCGGCATCCAGGAGAACCGGAGTCTGCCCCCGGCCGGCGTCTCCGGAGCGCGGAGCAATCGCCAGCCGACCAGCGCGCCGGCCGCCAGGACCGCGAACTGGGTAGCCATCGAAGGGGCGACCAACAGGGCCGAGGCGGTCAAAACGCAAAGCGCACCGGTCAGCCGGCCCTTGCAGAAGGTGGAATACATGCCCAGTACCGCGTCGGCGACCACGACCACGGCCAGGAGTTTCAACCCCTTGACGAACCCGCCGAAGTAGACCGTGTCCGTCAGCGTGCCCCCGGCCATCGCGAGGAGGTAAAGGAGCACGAACGACGGCAGCGTGAAACCCAGGAACACGGCGACGCCGCCCGCGACGCCCGCCCGCTGGTATCCGATGGCGAAACCGACCTGGCTGGAAGATGGACCGGGAAGGAACTGGCTCAGGGCGATGAGACGGCCGTAAGCCGCTTCGTCAACCCACTTCAACCGATCAACGAATGCGGTTCGGAAATACCCCAGGTGGGCGGCGGGACCGCCGAAGCTTATGCATCCCAGGGCCAGGAATCGCCAGAAGAGTTCCCACATGATACCGGAGTTCCGCGGCAAGCCGCCGTTACTTCCGCGCAAGGAGAAAGAAGTTGCTTACGATGGTCCCTGGCCGGAACGGCGCCGCCCGGGTCGCGGCCAGGCGGGCGAGGACATCCGGTCCATGTACCCTAATCGGACAGCGCCTGCCGTGCAGACGCCAGGCACCGCTGCGTTGCGGCATGGAGGTGCGGGGGGACTACGAACCAGGCGCCTTATTCGGACAGCGCCGCCCGCGCGGCCGCCAGGCAGGCGATGGGGACGCGGTACGGGGAGCAACTCACATAGTCCAGGTCCACGCCGTGGCAGAATTCGACCGAGGCGGGATCGCCGCCGTGTTCGCCGCAAATACCCACCTTCATGCCACCTCGCGTGGCCCGGCCCCGCTCGACGCCGATTTTCACCAGTTCGCCGACGCCGCTGCCGTCGATACTGACAAAGGGATCTTCCGGCCAAATCCCGGCATGCAGGTAATCGGGAATGAACTTCGCGTCGTCGCGGGAGAGCCCGAAGGTCGTCTGGGTCAGATCGTTGGTCCCGAAGGAAAAGAACTCCGCTTCTTCCGCGATTTCGTGGGCAGTCAGCGCGGCGCGCGGCAGTTCGATCATCGTGCCGATCTGGTAGTCCACCTCGACGCCGGTCTCTTCCTGCACAGACCGGGCCGCGTCGCGGACGACATCGGCCTGCAGGCGCAGTTCATTGAGGTGTCCGACCAGCGGGATCATGATCTCCGGGATGGCCTTGATGCCGCGTTTCAGGCAGTCGCTCGCGGCCTCGAAGATCGCCCGGGCCTGCATTTCGGTGATCTCGGGAAAGGCGATGCCCAGCCTGCAGCCGCGATGGCCGAGCATGGGATTGGCTTCCCGCAGGTCTTCCAGCTTTCGGTGGTAACGCTCCACGGGTACCCCCGTTTGCGCGGCGAGCTGCGCAATAGCCTCTGCATCGTGGGGCAGAAACTCGTGCAGGGGAGGGTCGAGCGTTCGTATCGTGACGGGATAGCCGTCCATGACCTCGAATATCCCGGTGAAATCGCTTCTCTGAATCGGCAACAGCCTGGCCAGCGCTTTCCGGCGGCCGGCCTCGTCATCGGCCAGGATCATTTCCCGGACCGAGTCGATCCGGTCTTCCTCGAAGAACATGTGCTCCGTCCGGCACAGGCCGATGCCCTCGGCGCCGAAGACGCGCGCGGTAGCCGACTGATCGGGCTGATCCGCGTTGGTCCGCACCCTCAGCCGGCGGTGCCGGTCCGCCCAGGCCATCAGGCTTTCGTAACGCTGATAGACCTCCGATTCTCCGGACGACATGGATTTCTGCAACAGGACCTGCAGCACTTCGGAGGGAATGGTCGGGATGGCCCCGGCAATGACCTCCCCGGTGGATCCGTCGATGGAGATGAAATCCCCTTCGTTGATCACCTGGTCTCCGACGCGCATTGTCCGGGTGGCGTAGTCGATGTCCAGTTCGCCGCAGCCGGCGACGCAGACCTTGCCCATCTGCCGGGCGACCAGCGCCGCGTGGCTCGTCATGCCGCCCCGGGCGGTCAGGATGCCCGTCGCCGCGTCCATGCCGCGTATGTCTTCGGGCGACGTCTCGATACGGACCAGGATAACCTGGTCACCGCGGTCCGCCCAGGTCTCGGCGTCGTTCGCATTGAAAACCACCTTGCCCGCCGCCGCGCCCGGACCGGCGTTGAGGCCCCGGGCGAGGACCCGCCCCTCGTTCTCCGCACGGCGCTTTTCCTCCACGTCGAATACGGGACGCAGCAACTGGTCCAACTGGTCGGGCTCCACGCGCCGCAGGGCTTCCTTCTCGTCGATCAGGCCTTCCTTCACCATGTCCACCGCGATCGTGATGGCGGAGAAACCGGTACGCTTCCCGACCCGGCACTGCAGCATCCACAGGTTGTGGCGCTGGATGGTGAATTCGATATCCTGCATGTCCTTGTAATGGGTCTCCAGCGTATCGCAGATCCGGACCAGTTGATCGTAGGCGTCCGGCATTTCCTCACGCAACTGCTCGATTGGCCTGGGCGTCCGAATGCCCGCCACGACGTCCTCGCCCTGGGCGTTGATGAGATATTCTCCGTAGAACCGCTTCTCGCCGGTCGCGGGATCGCGGCTGAAGGCGACACCCGTGGCGCAGTCGTTGCCCATGTTGCCGTAGACCATGGCCTGTACGTTGACGGCGGTGCCCCATTCATCCGGGATGTTGTTCAGCTTACGGTACACCGCGGCGCGTTCGTTGTGCCACGAGCCGAACACGGCGCCGATGGCGCCCCAGAGTTGCTCGCGGGGGTCGTCGGGGAAGTCGGCGCCCGTCCGCGCCTTGATCTCGTCCTTGAATTCGGCGACCAGCGCCTTGAGTTCGGCGGCCCCGAGATCCACGTCCTGCGTGACGCCAACACGGACCTTTCTGCGTTCCAGCAACGCCTCGAAGGGTTCGTGATCTTCGTCGTCCGTCGGACGCACGCCCATGACCACGTCGCCGTACATCTGTACGAAACGCCGGTAGCTGTCGTAGGCGAAACGTTCGTCGCCCGACTGCGCGATCAGTCCCTGCACGGTTACATCGTTCAGGCCGAGATTCAGAATGGTGTCCATCATGCCGGGCATGGATGAACGGGACCCGGACCGGACGGACACCAGCAGCGGGTTTTCGGGACTGCCGAAACCGGCGTCCATGACGGCCTCGACCTGTCCCATAGCCTGCCGGATCTGCTCGTCCAGGTCCGCCGGATACTGGCGATCGTTATCGTAGAAATAGGTGCAGATTTCCGTGGAAATGGTAAATCCCGCGGGTACGGGAATCCCCAGGTGGCTCATTTCGGCCAGATTGGCGCCTTTGCCGCCCAGAAGCTCACGCAAGTCCGCGGTTCCGTCCGCCTCGCCGCCACCAAAGTAGTACACATGTTTCGCCATAACGCTTCCGCGCTCCTTTACTTCGTTTCGTCCCCGGCCTCATGTCGATATGCCAAAAAAACCAAGGCGGTAGCATAACCCCGCGAGGCCGCTGTGTCAACCGTTTTGTAGGGTAAGGACGGCCTGCGCGATGTCTTCAGGCACACGCTTTTCGAGTCCACCAGGGGAGCGGTCTCACGGCAGGTGCAGTCTTCGGGGTACCGAACGGCTCTACCCGTCCCCTATTCCCGATTTCCCGTCCCCATTGCCATACGCTGACGAAAGACTTCGTACAGCACGAGGGCCGCCGCCACGGACACGTTAAGCGAATCCACGTGCCCGGCAATGGGGAGCCGTACCACGTCGTCGCAGTTGCGCTGGACCAGGGGCCTCAGCCCCTTACCCTCGCCGCCTATGACGAGCGCTACGGGTACGGTATAGTCCACTCTATTGAAAAGTGAAGGGCCGTCCGACGCCAGGCCCATGAGCCAGACACCCTCTTCACGGAGCGTCTGCATGGCGTTGTTCAGGTTCGCCACCCGCGCGACCGGCACATGGGCGCTGGTTCCGGCCGAAGCCTTGACAGAGGCCGCCGTCAGACCCGCCGCGTTTCGCCGGGGAATCACGACGCCGTCGGCGCGTACGGCATCCGCCGTCCGGATAATCGCTCCGAGATTGTGGGGATCCTGAATGCCGTCCAGCAGGGCCAGAAAGGGGGGAGATTCGGAACGCCGTGCCGATGCAAGGATATCGGCCAGTTCGGCATACTGTTGTCCGGCCACCGTGGCAACGATGCCCTGGTGCCGGCCATCGGTCAAACGGTCCAGCTGGCGGCGGTCCGTAAACTGGTAGACGACGCCCTGCTTCCGGGCGAGCTCCAGGATGTCGCCCACGTCCTGGCGCGAAACCCCATCGGCGATGAAGATCCGGTTGAGGCTGCGGCCCGCTTGCAGGGCTGCCCTGACCGGATTCCGCCCGTAGATGACTTCCGACATCAGCACACCCGCTCGTAGAATATACTGGACCATCCCGGTGGACGGGGCGTCGGCCACGGACCTACACGGCGACTGGCCGCCACGGCGACTGGCTTACACGGCCACGGGCCGCCACGGCCACGTACTGGTGCATCTACCTACCACGTACCGTTGCGTCGGCCAACCGCTCGGCAACCTCGTCAAGATAATGATCTGCACCGCAACAACGAACCTTTTTCGGTCATTCGCGTGCAATACTGAAATCGGCCCGTGCGGCCACAAAGGGTCTCCCGGACGAGGGAACGCCGCCGTAAGTGCTTGACGTCCCGGGCAGTCGGAGGTACCATTACGGTGCTCGGCGCCTGGTTTCCGCATACGCGCACACGGCCCGCCGGCGGGCGGACTCACGGTGCGGGCCACCTGGACTGAACGACCATCGATCCCCTCCCGAGGCTTCGAGAACCCTGACCGTCCTCAAACCGCGATCCATGTTTCAAGGCCTCAAAAGACTCACCACCCATTCGGCGATCTACGGTCTCAGCGACGTACTCGGCAGATCCATGGCCTATCTGCTGGTGCCGGTGTACACCCATGTAATGCCCCTAGAGGAATTCGGCTACTATGGTCTCGTTTATACCTTTATCGCGCTGACGAACGTAGTCTTCCTCTACGGCATGGATTCGGCCTTTCTGAGGTACTACGTGCTCGCGGAGGGCCGCAGGCGGGATACGCTGAGCACCGGCTACCTCACCATGCTGTGCACTTCGGTCGGGCTCGGCGTGATCATCGTCCTGTTCGCCGCCAGGATAGCGCCCCTTGTCGCCGTTTCCGCCTCCCTGACCTCCTACATCCAGCTGGCCGCCGCGGTCCTGGCGCTTGATGCCTTGAACGCCATACCATTCGCACGGCTGCGGGGAGAAGGCAAGGCCACGATGTTCGCCTCCCTCAAGCTGATGAAGGTGATGATCGAACTGGGCGGAAACTGCTACCTCGTCATCGTGCTCGACATGGGGCTGCAGGGGATTCTGATCAGCAATATCGCGGGATCCGGGATCGTTTTCCTCATCCTGGCGGGCGTATCGCTGCGGCACATGTCCTTCACCTGGTCTCGCGAAACCATGGGGCGGCTCCTGAAATTCGGACTGCCCTACGTGCCCGCCGGCGCCTGCATCATCATCATCGAAACCATCGACCGCCTGATGCTGGAACGAATGTCCGGCACGGAGACCCTGGGTATCTACCATGCCGCCCGAAAACTTGGCGTCGGCATGCTCATCTTCGTCACCATGTTCAGACAGGCCTGGCAGCCATTCTTCCTGGAAACTTCCAGGGAGGAAAACCCCAGGCCGCTGTTCGCCCGCGTGTTGACCTACTTCCTGGCCATAGCGGGCGGCATCTTTCTGACGCTGTCGTTCCTGATCGACGACCTGGTCCGCCTTTCCATAGGTGGCTATACCCTCATTGCGGAATCGTACTGGGATGGGATCGGCGTCGTGCCGATCCTGCTCGCGGCCTACGTGCTGTATGGGATCTACGTCAACTTGACTGTTGGGGTCTACCTGGAGAAGAAGACCATCCTGCTCCCCTTCATCACGGCCGCTTCCGCCCTGGTATGCATCCTGACGAATCTCTGGCTTATCCCCGAATACGGCATGTACGGGGCGGCCGCGGCCTCGGCGGCCGCCTACGCGGTGATGGTGGCCGGGTTGTATCTGGTGGGCCGAAGGTATTACCCGATACCCTACGAGTATATACGACTGCTCAAGGTGATCTTCGTGTGCGGGGTGCTGTTCGCGGCGCGGGTTCTTTTAGGGGGCACCTGGTCCTGGGAAGTGGCCCTGATCGCGGTCTACCCTGCGGCGTTGTGGGCGACCGGGTTCTTCAACGCGGGCGAAGTGGCGTTCGTGAGACGATACCTGCGCCTTCGCGGATCGTGATCCACTGGCCGCCATCGACTCCCGTTACGACATCCCTTGTGCCGGTCGGCCAGTCCACGATCACCGAATCCGCCCCGTCATGCGCGCCGAGCCCGAAGTGCGCCCTGAGATCATTGGCCGTCAGGTAGCTGTAAGCGCTGCGGATTTCCCGCGACTGGCGCACGGCGTCCGTGACCACGGTTACGCGCGCGCCGATCCCGTCGCGATTGCTTTGGACGCCCTCTGTGGCAACGAGCAAACTGGCAGGTCCGCCGCTTCCACCGGGCCGCTCGCTTCCGTTGTTCCGCTCGTTCCCGCCGTTTCCGGCGCTTCGCCCGTTGCCGTCGTTCCGCAACAACAGCGGGACGTCGTTCACGGTGGTGACCAGGATATCGACGTCACCGTCGTTGTCCACGTCTCCGAAGGCCGCGCCGCGGTGCACGCGCTCCACCTGGAATGGCGCGCCGGCGCCGGCGCTGACGTCGGTGAAAACCCCGTTTCCTTCGTTCCGGAACAGCTGATTGGTCTGCGCGTAAGTCACCGTCGGATCGAACAGGGAGATATTGTCGATCACGTGGCCGTTCGCCGCGAAGATATCCAGCCAGCCATCGTGGTCGAAATCCTTGAAGGCCGTACCGAAACCCAGGGAAAGAAGCGTGGGATTGCCCACGCCCGCACCGAAGGTGGTTTCGGTAAACGTGCCGTTTCCGTTGTTCCGGTGCAACGAGTTGGGTTCCAGGGAGAAATTGGTCACGTAGATGTCCGGCGTCCCGTTCCGGTCGTAGTCTCCGAAATCCACCCCCATGCCCGCCCGGGCGACGCCGTCCTCGCCATAGGCCACGCCCGCCAGCAGCGCCATGTCCGTAAACGTGCCGTCGCCATTGTTCCGGTAAAGGAAATCCGGCGTCAGGTCGTTGGCTACGAATATATCCGTCCAGCCATCGCCGTCGTAGTCGCCCCCCACGACTCCGAGTCCTTTTCCGTCCGGATTGGCGATACCCGCCTCCGAGGATACATCTGTAAAAGTCCCGTCGCCGTTGTTCCGGTAAAGCAGATCGGCCGCCCCATCATAGATATCGGGTCCGCAGTAGGACTGGATGCCGTCCCGGGTGCAACGCTTGTTGGTTTCAAAGTCGAATTCGACGTATGCGCACACGTAGAGGTCCAGGTGCCCGTCCCGGTCGTAATCCAGGAACGCCGCGCTGGTCGAAAACATGGGACTGCGGGGCAACGGCGGCATCGCCCGGCCGGTCACGTCCCGGAAAGTCCCGTCCCCCTCGTTGCGATAGAGGATGTTCTCTCCGTAGTTCGTGACGAACAGGTCGTCGTCGCCGTCGTTGTCGTAATCCGCGACGGCCATGCCCATCCCGTAACCGTCAGCATTTCCCACGCCGGCCTGATCGGTCACGTCCGTGAAGGATCCGTCTCCTTCGTTGCGATAGAGCGCGTTGGACAGGGGAGAGTCCGGAACGAATCCCGGGATGGCCGAGCCGTTGAGCAGGTAGATGTCGAGGTCGCCGTCTCCGTCGTAGTCGACGAATCCACCACCGGACGCCACCGTTTCAAGGAAGTAGTATTGGCCGGTCTTCCCGTTGGCATGGCGGAACGAGATTCCGGAGGAAGGCGCGATGTCTGTGAATAGTATTTCCGGGCGCGTCGCATCCGGAGGGCTATCGGGAAGGGCGCAGGAAAGGAAGAGAAACGGGAAAAGGAAGAGTACCGCAATCCGGGGATACGGGGACGCCGTAAACCGAAGGCACGAGGACGCCGCAACCCTGAGTAAAGCATGCATGAGACTACCGTTCCTCCCAGCGTCCATGCGACTGATCAGCGCCTGCGTCAACGGCGTCTTCTTATGAGTACCAGGGCCAAGCCCGCGAGGACCAATACGCCCAGGCTGACGCCGGCGACGAGAAAGCCCGATACCGGTTCCCTTATCAGTGGAACTTCGAAGGAGGTACGCACCTTCTGGTCTCCGCGCACGTTAAACTCGACTTCGACGTTGTGTATGCCCGGCACGCGCCGGGTCCACATGATCGGACGGTCTATGGCTTCGGCTTCGGCGCTGTGGTAGTACGTATATACATTGCCCTGCGGATCGACGATGCTCAGCCGAACAACCCCGGCATAGTACTCGCCCGAGATCTTCCGCTGGACATAGACCACGAACCGTGCGTCGCCGCCAAGATCGTAGGCCTTAAAAGTCAGTGTATATCCGGCTTCCATATCGAGCGCGGTGTCGACAACGGCCTGTTCGGAATATGAATAGCCGACGAATGTGCCCCCGGCCACCTGCTCGTCCTCCGGAGCCCTTTCGCAGGCCAGGGCCGTGATAGCCAGAAGGAATCCTGTCAGGATGACGCGCACTAGTTGTACTCCTCAGGAAAAACAAAGTTGTACCTGACGACTCTGTCTTCGGCCAAATCAGCGAAATAGATACGGCCCTGCCGGTCCACGTGCATGGGGACTCCGCTCACGGCGAACTGCGCCGTCATTTCCCATTTGCCATCCGGAGTAAAAAAATCGTACCATCGATCCATTTTCGTCATTTTCAACTGGGGCATGCCCATGGTGTTCAACCCCACCTGTTCGAATTCCTGGTACTGTATGGTGTTCATGATGCGTCCGTCGGGCAGTACGGCCAGGCCGCCGGACACGCCGACGGGAGGTGGATGCTGCGTGTTCGTCCACCGTCCCAGCGGCTTCATATCAAAGGTAGTGGTCCGGTAAAACTCCAGTTCCAGCCCGTTTACCCGGTCAAACTTACTAATCTTGTAGGGGTGTCTTGCGGAAACGACGACGTACCCGTCCTCCGTAGACTCCATGGCCGCGTCGGAATATGCAATGAACTCTGTCAGGGTTCCGGTACGCCGCATGGTCTCCATGGGATTGTAGAACTTCGCGATCGGATCGCCGTTCGGACTGAATTTGTAGATGAGATCATGCTGTGTAATGACGAAGACAAGCACGTTACCCTCGGTGTCTATTCGTATGCGGCGGGGCTTCGTAACCTGCGTTTGCCAGATGTCGGCGAAACTCAGGTCCGGATTGAATACCGTGACCCGGTCGAGTTCGCTGTCCAGTACGAATAGCCGCCCTTCGCTGTCCAGCACCATATCCACAGGCGATTTGAACTGCAGCGGTCCCACGCCCGACGACCCTACGGACGTCTGAAACGAACCGGCTTCATCGAACTTCAGTATGCGCTTCTGTTCCGAGTCGGCCACGTAAATGTTGCCGCTCCGATCCGTGGTGATCCCGAAAACCGACGAGAACGACCGGTCCTCGCCGCCTTCAATCACCAGGTCCTCTTCGAGCGTGACGTCTGCAGTCTGATCGGGTGAGTGCCGGATTGGCGCATCGCTAATGACCCTTGAGGCTCCCGCGACCACTTCCGTTCTGCCACGCCACATCCCGTCATCGTCCGCTTCCGCGCAACCCATCACAAGTGCCGCCGCCAGGAGCGGCAACACCCAGGACTTCACCCGCTTCATCCGCTTCTCCTTCCACTGTATTGGTTCATGATCCGTTCCTTTCCTGCCTGATCCGCTCCCAACGTTGCCGCAGTACCTCGTTATCAGGTTCGATACGGATTGCATTCCGCATCGCCTCATCGGCCCCGGCAAAGTCCCCTCCCGCGTTCCGCACGACCGCCAGCGTTTCGTAGGAGACGACCGTAGGAGCCATCTCGACCGCCCTGTCGGCCAGCTCCAGGGCACGGTCCAGGTTTTCGCCGTGTTCGGCAAAGAGCCAGGCCAGGTTCGTATAGGCCTCTACGTAGGTCGAATCCAGCAGGATCGATTGCTGGTAGGCGCCGCGGGCTTCTTCAAACTTGCCAAGTTGAACATAGGCGACGCCGAGGTTGTTATAGGCGTGAACGAAACGAGGCGCCAGTTCCGTGGCGATTCGGAATTCCCGCACGGCGTCCTCGTATCGGCCCAGTCGGGTCAGGGCCGTTGCCATGTTGTAATGTACCTCCGCTACCCGCGGATTCAGGCGTACCATGGCTTCCGCCTGCGACAACTCCTCTTTGAACGCGTTGAGCCGTTGGAACGCTTCAAGAAACGGCCCGGCGTCATCCCCCCTCCCCAGGGCGTTGAGCGCGTTACCCATCGACAGGTAGGGCTCGGGATACTCCGGATAGCGTTCAATCGCCCCCGCAAAGGCGTCCAGCGCTTCTTCGTAGCGCCCGGCGGCCGCGAAAGCCGTGCCGGCATGGTAATGCAGGGTGGGTGATTCCGAATCTATCGTCAAGGCCTGCTGGTACAGGGATATCGCCCGTTCGGTCTGTCCCGAACGCAGCGTAGACTGGGCAAGTCCCGCGATGGCCTCCACCGATGCTTCATCTACCTGCCTGGCGTTCTCATACGCCCGTACCGCATCGTCGACACGGCCTTCGCTCAGCGCGATCACACCGAGTTGGCAGTATGCCTCCGCCTTGCCGGAATCTACGCGCAGCACTTCGCGAAAAGCATCCCGCGCTTCCTGGAATTTCCGCTGATCCAACAGCACGCGTCCCAACGCATACCGGGCGTCGACGAATGCCGGATCGATGGATATGGCATTGGAGTAGGAAACGGCGGCCTCTCCCTGGGCGCCCATCTTCTCTTCCGTTGTCCCCCGGCCGTACTGGAACAGGCTGTTGTCGGGGTCCAGCGTCGTTGCCTTAACAAAGGATTTTATGGACTCCACCAGCATTCCGGATATCTGGTAGGCCCGGCCGAGGTTGTAGTAAGGTTCTGCGCGCTCGGGATCCATTTCCACAACTCGGCTGAATGCCTTGATCGCCTCGTCGTACCGTTCCTGCCGGGCGTAAACCATACCCAGGTTGAAATGGGCGTCGACATCTCCGGGACGCAAACTGGTAACAACCTGGAATGCCGCTTCCGCCGTGGCCAGCTTGTCCAGGGCAACGGCCGCGAGACCCAGATTGAAGTAGTTGGCGGGTTCGCTCCTGTTCTGCTCGATCTGCTGCCGGAAATACATCACGTCTTCGAGCAGACGGCTCTCATCCTCGGGCGAAATTCGCCTGGACGACTCATCCTGACGGACGGTGGAAATGTACGTGAGGTATGGACCGGTGTCCGTAAGCAGAGGGGTATAAAGCAGAAAGGCTGCGAGAAGGATATTGCGCATATGCTCGTGAGGTTACCGAATCAGGGCGGGAATCCCGGCATCTGAACTGGTTGTCCAGGTGCCGATGTACGTATCGACAACTTGCACATGCCAAACCCGTCAATCGAAATAGGATCTGATACGATCGCGGAGGCTCAGTCCTTTCGAAGGAGTGGAAACTTCGAGTTGTCCAACTGGCCTTACCGTGGTGATGTCCGACGCCACGGTCATATCCTTCTGCGTCCACTTCTTGAGATCGGCCAACGGTTTGAATGCTCTTCTATAAATCAGATCCGTATGGACATCCATGCGCTCGATGTCCGACGGTACTTCAAATGTATATACGGAACGATCTGCCTCCCGCGCCTTGATTCGCGTGTCCTCGACAATGCGGGTCGCCTGCCAGTCCATGACATGGGTGTTGCCGGCGTCATCACCGAAAACCAGGGCGAATCCCTTACCCGGGTAGCCCGCGTAATTTCCTTCGGCCAGGTCGCCTTCGCCGCCGTAGACCGGAACACGCTGGTCCCCCACGTAACGCAGGGTATCTCCATTCGCCAGAACGGGCGTAACGAGCAACAGCATATTCCTGATGGTGATACCCGAAGGTATATGGTGCCCGGTATTGACGTTACGCACGTCAACGGTTACCGTCAACATTCCATTGGAAACAACGGCATTGATGGCCAGGGTAGCGGCGTTCGGCAGGAGCGTCTCTGTG
Organism: Gemmatimonadota bacterium; assembly: GCA_026713285.1. Classification (GTDB taxonomy): domain Bacteria; phylum JAAXHH01; class JAAXHH01; order JAAXHH01; family JAAXHH01; genus JAAXHH01. The sequence continues at coordinate 13,321 of JAPOOT010000172.1, forward strand.
GCCCCCGGAAACCCGTGGGTTTTTACGGTTGTCGGGTCCCGGTATCCGATGGGTGTCCAGAACTTCTCCGCGTCGCCGTTCACGAAAGAACCATAGGTGAAACCGTCGGCTTCCGGCTTCATATGGCAGTCCTGGCATTCTATGCCCATGGCGGAATAGGGACTTTCCTTCCATTCCTGGTACGTATCCATGAACGGAAGGCCGTGCTTGTTCTTATGCTGGTGGCAGGCGGAGCAGTAGTCGCTGCTCGTGTAGATCGGATTGTAGCTCGCCACCATGGGCGAGGTGTTGGATGAACCCGGCAATGGAGTGAAATTGATAACGTCGTCATAGGGTCCGTACACGAATATCGGCGGGAACTTCCCCTTGATGAGCCGGGCCTGCTTTTCCTCTTCCATGGCCACCAGGTTCAGCGTGATGGATCCATTTACCCCCGCGTGATCATTGACTTCCACGTTTTGAATCTTGTGGCAGAAATCGCAGTGAATTCCCGCGGCATCGACCGAGCCGGCAAGCCTTTCGTATTCCATGCGTTCGAGCGTCTTGTAGTCCTGGACGGTCGGATAAGCCAGCGAACGATTGTAAACTACCTTCAAGTCGGTCTTACCTGGCGCGTCGACAGCGGCAGACGGCGCGTGGCAGTCGGCGCATTCTCCGGCTTCGTCAGGAAAATCCAGCCTGAATCCCGGTCCCACGTTTTCGTTCCCGTCCGCATCCGTACCATCGTATAGATTCAACGTCCACGGATTATCGACACCTTTCGCGTGTTGCGAAGTGCTCCATTGATCGTAGAGGTCTCTATGGCAGAGGTAGCAGGTCGGTTCGAAATGACAGAGGTTGCACCCCTCCTCGAAGCCCGTGTGGGATTGCGCGCGGAGTCTCTCCAGCTCTTCCGGCTCCTCGCGCAGATCGACCAGGGATTTGTGGGGGGTGATGAAATCGTATGAAGTGTCTATCTCTTCAGGTACTTTTTGTATAATTATCGTCGTATATGATGTTTTTCGATCCACCATGACCCCGCCGTTCAACCAGCCTTCCTTACCGGCCGTTATGGCGTACTGCTGCACGGGTTCTTCGGGGATGTTGAGGGTGAATCTGCCTTCTGAATCGGTCAGAACGAAATTCGGTTTACCGTGTTCTCGAACGCGGACACCCGGCACGGGATCCTTCCCATCGGTCACTGTGCCGCTTACCTGTATGGCCATGGCGTCCAGGCCGGTCAACACACTCGCAGCCGCCATGCAACCGATTACAACAAACCTTAACGCGTACCAGTATGCGAATTCTCGTCTCACGTTCAATCCCATCAGCGTCCTCAATTCTTTCACTACATAAGAGAATCCCTCATCAAACGGACTGAGGGATTCTCCTTGTACTTCAAACTAACGATATTCTTACATCCATCCGTACGCTCTGGCCTTTTGTTTAGAAGCCCACACCTACGGACACGCGATGCAGATCGTCCAGAAGTTCGTACTGCGTAAACGCGTAATCAACGTTGAGACTCAATTCACCCTGGCTGAACCGGAGACCGGCGCCGGCGGATACGCCTTCATCCTGGCCGCCGCTGTATCCGGCTTTCCAGCCGACACGGCCCGCGATGTAATCGTTGACCCACCACTCGATACCCAGATTGAGTACGGAGTCGAACTCACGGAGCTTCCAGAGTTCGGCGCTGACCATTACGCTTCCCGTCGGCAGTTCGTACGGCTCAGCGGCAAAACCGATACGGAACGTCGTCGGTAACTGGTCGCGAGCGCTTGAATCGTCGATGAACTGCATGTCCGGACCGAAATTCTGGAACGAGGCGCCAATACGGAAATTACGGAAATCCGTGGTGTAAATCGTACCCACGTCCACCGCGACCGCTGTGCTGGTCCGGTCGTCATCTCCGGCGCCGCTCGTGCCTTCCGAGATATATTTCAACGATCCGCCGACGGCGAATGAATCCGTCAGGCGACGCGCATAGCTCGGACCGATGGCCAGATCAGACACGGAAAAGTTCTGGCCAGCCGTGGCAAATTGACCCGTCGGATCGCCGGATGTGGTATAGGGTATGTCGCCAGACAGCAGCGAATGCACACTCAGACCCACGGCGCCGTTATCGCCGAGATTCCACACCAGACCGGCACTGAACAGCGTCATTTCCGCGAAATACGGTGTATAGGAAACGCCGACCGCTCCCCTGCCCTCGACGAACACCATGGTGGCTTGATTCGTCAGAGAAGAGAAAGCGCCAAGATCCGTGTAGGATGTGGCGGAGGATGCAACACCCGCGACACGAGCGCTGGAATCAAGCGTCAGAAACTTCGTCGCGGCGGTTCCACCCTTGGAAACCTGAGCATGCACCGGCGCTGACAGTGCCATCAGCAATCCGGTAACCACGCCCCAGCGTACAAATACTTTCATTAGATAACCTCCCTGAATCGGACCGTCCCGCACCGTGACGCATGGCGCGGGACTTTACCGAAGTTTACCGCCGGACGTAGAGTTTCAACGTTTTCGCGTAGCTCACGCCGCCAATTTCGGCTTCGACCACGCAGATGTACAGACCGCTGGAAACAGGTACGTTGGAATCGTTCTTCAGATCCCAGTCCGTTACACCGCCGATCGTCGTGGTCTGGTCGCCAGGCACTGAGAACTGCTTAACCTGAAGGCCGGCCGAGTCGAAAATCGTGATGCGGGATGGTACCGGAGCGTTGAAGAACTTGACGGTTTGCGACTTCGTTGCCAGATCCCACTGGGCCTGGAAAACGAAGGGGTTGGGCGCGACGGTCATAAGATTTTCGAATTCCGCCACACCGCCTGCCACCTCGTTACGAGCCACGGTCGTCGGGACGACATCCTGTCCCGGTACCTGCGGTCCAACCGACAGACCGCGGTAGGGATACTGACCGTGCCACCGTCCATCCGTCCCGTTCGCGTTCATCGTGTAGAAACTCTCGAGCCCGTTGATGGTACGGGTGATTACCCGCTGCGACGAGCCCTGATCGGCCACGTAGTTGTCGAAATCGTGCTGTTGCGCGCTTTCGTTATCTACCGCGGCCACGTAGTACCAGTAGCTGAACCCGATCAGCACCGAACGATCTTCGAACATATAACCGCTCTTGCCGACCAGGCGGGGATCCGTGAGAATACCGCCGACACTGGTAATCTGCGCATCGCCTGATCCGACTGCATCAGGATAGCGATCCGAGAAACTGGTGGCGAGAGC
>JAPOOT010000122.1 GCA_026713285.1 Gemmatimonadota bacterium
ATTTCATACTCGAGAAGTGGAACTGAGGAGGCGCTGCAATGGCGGAGATCAGACCGACGATGACCGACGACGACGTGATGGATTTCGTGGCGAAAGGTTACGCGGTGCTTGAAGAAATGGTGGATCCCGGTTTCAACACGCGGTGCCGCGACGTCAAAGCTGGCTCTGCGAAGGAACTGGTCGGTTCACCCGATTTCGTCCGCGAAGTCCTGCTCCATCCGCGGCTGGCGGGCGTGATACGTTCGCTGCTCGGTGCCAACTTCCTGATGCCGACGGGCGGTCATCACCACCTCATTAACGAGCCGGTGGCGGGACAGGACTGGCATTCGGACGGCATTTCCGGCCAGGGTTACGAGATCAACGAACTCCAGTGCTACTACTATCCGCAGGACGTGGGGATCGAAGACGGCCCAACCATGATCCTGCCCGGTTCCCACTGCCGGGCGGTCAACCGCGACGCCCTCGCCCACTACGGCGATCTCACGGGCCAGCTTTCGCTGGTCGTGAAGGCCGGAACGGTGGCCATAACCCGGTACGGCATCTGGCACCGGGCCGGCCCGAAGCTCAATCACAAACCCCGAAGCATGATCAAATTTTCCTACTTCCGCAATGCACCGCCGCAGCGCGACTGGCTCATCGATTCGGAAGAAATACCTGCGTACCGCGACCGGCCGGCCGCGCCTTACACGAGCGGAGTGGAATCCTACCGGGACCTGAGGCGCCGCATCCACACCTGGAACTGGCTGTGCGGCCTGAGTGAGGAGGAGTCCATGGCGCACGACCGGTGGCGGCCCGCCTACGAGACCGGCACGCAGCCTGTCGAGGAAGTCAGCCTTTAGCGTTGGTACAGATACACCCCGGATGATGCCATCGTCGGGGAGTCCGGAGCGGTCCGCATGCGGATAACCCATACAAGGCGCGAAGAGATGAGATTGGGCGTCAGCCACGGCGGCGCCGCGGCGAGCTATTTCAACCCGGGGTTCGATGCGACGGCGTTTAAGTCGCCCTGGTCGTTCATCCACTCTGTCATCTTCCCGCCCGGCAGCGGCATCGGGCAACACACGCACATCCATGCGGAAGAGATCTTCGTCACCATCGACAATGCCATGCAGTTCACCCACAACGGCCGCACGACCGAAGTCGACGGCGGCGCGGCGGTGCCCCTCCGCTCAGGTGATTCCCACGGTATCTACAACCACTCGGACCAGGATACCTGGTTCTTCAACTTCCACTGTGTGGACCCCACCCGCACCCCGATGTGCGAGGACTTCGACGACCCGCGCATAGAGGTCGAGCTGGAGTCCGCCGATCGATTGCCCGTGGGACGGTTCGACCGCGCCTTACTGAAGCCCCGGCGGCATCACGGTGGAAAGGGCGAAGTGCTTTTCCGAGAGGTATGGGGAAGTCGGGATTTCACGACAAATTTCGAATACCTCTGCCATATCCTACTGCCGCCGGGTACTTCCGTGGGCTACCACCGGCACGAGATCGTGGACGAAGCCTACATGATCATGAACGGCCGGGGCCGGATCACGGTGGACGGCGAGACCGAGGAGGTCGTCCGCGGGGACGCCATTCCGAATAACCTGGGCAGTGCCCACGGCATCTACAACCATACGGACGATGACCTCGAGCTCTTCGTCGTCGGCGTGAGCCTGGAGAAAGGAAAGGTGGACGCAACCGACCTCGGAGACGACCTGGCCGGACGCTGATTCGAGCGGACGCCGCGGACAGGGCGATGGCCAGGCCGGCCGTTGATCCGCCAAACCTTGCGCTGGTCGGACAAGCATCCCATGAGAGCCGGTATCAACCTATGACAGACGAATCCTTTCAAGCCCACGTTCTGGACCTGAAGGTTAAGGGATACACCATCCTGACGGACCAGTTGACGGCAGAGGAATGCGCGGAAGCGCGAAGGGAACTCGAAACACGTTACCCCGACCGCGAGCGGGGCAGTTTCGAATGGCTTTTCAACAAGGCGCGGGTGTTCGAACGGTTCTACCAGCTTCCCGACCATCTGAGGCTGACGAGACACTTCCTGGGCGCCGATGCGCTTCTAAGCGCCGTGTACGGATCGGTGGTGATGCCCGGTGAAGGCGGACACGGGCTGCATTCCGACAGCGGCATCACCGGTCACAACCGGGACGCATCCATGCCGGAAGCCGACGAGGGCCGGCGGATCACGAGCCACTCGATCGCCTTGAACACGATCTTCTGCCTGAGCCCCTTTACCGAGACCAACGGCGCCACGGAGTTCGTCCCGGGCAGCCACCGGTACGAGTACCTTGACGTGCCCGATTCGGCCTATGGCAACGCCCGGACCGCCGTCGCCCCGGAAGGATCGCTCGTGCTCTTCGACGTGAATACCTGGCACGGCACGACGAAGAACCAGACCGACGAGCCACGTTACGCGGTGCTGAGTCCGTGGCGGCGTCGTTGGACCCGGTGCGAGTATGAATTGCCCCGCGTGGTCAAGCCGGACGTGCTCGAACGGGCGGGAGAAGACGGACCGGTCATCTTCGGGTTCCAGGCCCAGTCCCCCTACACGGAACTGTGGCAGTGGGACCGTGAAGAGGGTGGCCCGAAACCGGAGTTCAGCCACTTGCGGCGGGAGTGACGTCCTGTTGGGCGGGCGAAATCAATCGAGCCAATCGACGCGCTCGGACCCGGGCACGATGCGGTCGGGCGGAGCGATGATCTGGCACGCCCAGCGACGAAATCGGCCGGAATCTGTATGAAAGAGTCCAAAGGCAATTCATGAAAATCACCGATGTGAAAGTGCACCTGGTGGAGTCCTGGCGCAAATCGACGGACATCGGCTCGCCGTGGATTTTCGTCCAGGTCTATACCGACGAAGGGGTCGTGGGGCTGGGTGACGCCACGAACTGGCCGGGCGGTACGATCATCGCCCAATCCGTGGAGGAACTGGGCAAGCTCATCATTGGGGAGGATCCCTTCCACATAGAGTACCTGTACCACCGCATGTATTACGCCCTGGAGCAGATCGGGCAGACCGGCGCGGTCATCGCGGCCGTCAGCGGCATCGAGATCGCCCTCTGGGACATCCTGGGCAAGGTCACCGGCCAGCCCATCTACAACCTCATCGGCGGACCGTGCCGCGACCGCATCCGGTTCTACAGCCATGCGTCCGACCCGGAGGAGTGCGCCGAGCTGGCCGCCAAGGGCGTTACCGCCATCAAGGCGTACTTCCCCTCGGATCCGCTGGTCAAAGGGGAACGCATTGACTCGCCTCGCTCAGTCACGCTGAAGGAAGAGAAGATGGCCCTGGAACACATGCGCCGGTGCCGCGAAGCCGTGGGCGAAGAGGTGGACCTCTGCACCGACGTGGGATGCCGGTACACCACGAGCGCCGCGATCCGCATCGGCAACCGCCTGGAGGAGATCGGCCTGCTGTTCTACGAGGAGCCGGTCCACCCGGAGAATATCGACGCCCTGGCCCGGGTGACCGCGTCCGTCACCGTGCCCGTTTGCGTGGGCGCCCGGCGGTATACGCGCTTCGGCTTCCGGGACCTGATC
>JAPOOT010000414.1 GCA_026713285.1 Gemmatimonadota bacterium
GCGCTGATAGGCGCCCATACGCGCATCGGCGCGGAGTGCAGGATCTATCACGGAGCCGTGGTGGGGTCCATACCCCAGGATCAGAAATTCATTGGTGAACAGTCCATACTGGAAATCGGCGACCGGACTTCGATCCGCGAATTCACCACGCTGAACCGCGGGACCAGCGCCCTGGGGAAGACGGTGATCGGAAGCGATACCCTGATCATGGCCTACGTGCACGTCGCCCACGACTGCGTGATCGGCAACCGCGTGATTCTTGCCAACGGCACGCAACTGGGCGGCCACGTGGAAATCGAAGATTTCGCCATCACCGGCGGACTCGTCGCGGTACACCAGTTCGTCCGAATAGGCCGCAACGCTTTCATCAGCGGGGGCGGCATGGTTACCAAGGACATCTGTCCGTACATCAAGTACGCCCACGACCCGCTGAAACCTGTTTCACTCAACACCATCGGTCTGAAACGCAGCGGGTTCTCCGATGAGGCCATCCGCACGCTCAAAGAGGCCTATCGCCTGCTCCACCGGTCTTCGCTCAATGTTTCCCAGGCGGTTCAAGCGGTGTCGGACGATGTGGTACCGACCGTAGAAGTCGAGTACCTGCTCGCATTCATTCGGGAAAGCGCCGAGCGCAGCAAGCGGCACGGCCGTGGCCTGACTTCCTGACAAAACGGTCGCAACTCGGCAAGTGACCCGGCCGCTGACACCTCAACTTTACACCCCATCGAGAAGTAGAAAGGATCCGTCCCATGCCGTCCATCTCAACAGGAGCGCGTACCGTGCGCGTCGCGTCACCCATGTCGCCTCCATCCTGGGCCTTGCTCGAATTGAACCTGATCAAACAGCAGGAAGAGGCCGTGGAAGCGTTCTACGACCAATATTTCGACGAGCGCGGGTACCTGCAGTGCGTCCCGCGCTGGGGCGGTGACGACGGACCGGACGACGCGGCGGAAAACTTCGCGAACTGGCCGGAGCTCTATGCGATTGGCGCTTCGGAACGCGTATACGAATTGTACAGGAAGGCCTGGGACGGTCACCTGATGCAGTATACGGAGGCGAAGACCACCGAGGTCGAATTCGCCCGGGACGGCATGTATTTCAGGGAATTTCCCACGATGTTCGACTGGATGCACAACGGGGAGGGATTCACCGCTTTTTTCCTACAGGGACTGTGCGATCCGCAGGACAAGAAGTTCATCGACCGTACGCGTCGCTTCTGCGGATTCTACATGGGCAACGATCCCATCGCGGACAACTACATCCCCGAGCACCGCGTAATCAAGAGCATGTTCAACGGCAGCCGGGGTCCGATGTTGCGCAAGGCGACGGGGCTCGACTGGGCCGGCGATTCCATCGAGGTCGAGGGCCGTTTCAGGCTGGGACACGGGGAACGGAACTACGAAGAGATGGTCGCCCATTTCAAAGACTACAACGACGTGGCCGGCGACCATCCGTTGAACATGGGCGTGACCACGATGACGCTGAACGCCTACATGATCGACGGAGACGAGACCTACGGCGAGTGGACGAAGAACTACCTGGACGCCTGGGTGGAACGGACCGAGAAGAACAACGGCATCATACCCACGAATATCGGGCTGGACGGGAGCATCGGCGGGGAGTGCGGCGGAAGATGGTACGGCGGGGCGTACGGGTGGGGATTCTCGACCATCGTGCCCCAGACCGGGGAAATAGCGCATCGCCCCTACTTCCTGATCCGCGTCCACTGGAGTTTCGGCAACGGGCTGCTGCTGACGGGCGATCAGAAATACGTGGATACCTGGCGCGGCGTCATCGACGGGGTCAACGCCCACAGCAAGGTCGAGAACGGCCGGACGCTCTATCCCCGCATGCACGGCGACGACGGCTGGTACGACTACCAGCCCGAACCCTTCTCCGGCGGTGCGGAGCATGTCTACTACTGGTCCATGGACCGCCGCGACCTTGAACGGCTGCCCATGGAAGGCTGGATCGCTTACCTGGAAGGGCAGAACCCGGACTACCCGGAAACAGCGCTGCAGGAGGACATCTCGTCGGTTCGATTGAAAATGGAGCGGTTGAGAAACGATCTTACCTCGCCGGATACGCGCCTGTCGGACGACATGAACGGCACGAATCCCGCCGAGGTGGACGCCCTGATCCGGCTCATGCTCGGTGGCATACCCACGGGACACTTCGGCCATCCCCTGCACTGCCGTTTCCGGTATTTCGATCCCGCCAGGGTGCGCCCAGGCATGCCCGAGGACGTGGCCGCACTCGTGGAGGAACTCCATGACGACAGCGCCGTGGTTACGCTGGTGAATACCAATCAGGTGTCCCCCCGGACCGTGACCGTCCAGGGCGGCGCTTACGGTGAACACCAGATCCTGGAAGTCAGTGATGAAAACGGGTCTGCCGCGGTCGACGGCGCCAGCGTTACGGTGACCCTCGAACCCGGGTGCGGCAGCAGGCTGCGCGTGGCCATGGATCGCTACGCCAACCGGCCGTCCTTCGCTTTTCCCTGGGAAAGGTAGGCGCATCGTATGCAAAGAAATGTGATTTGGGCGCTGAAGGCCATGTCGGTCATGGCCTTCGGGCTGGGTCTCCACGTGTTGACGGGAAACGCGGCTGCCCAACAGGACAGTGTGGCCGCGCTCGTGGAAAAGCACCGGGCGGAAGCCATCCGAAAGCGCGAGCATATCCACCAGAACCCGGAACTGGGCAACCGGGAATTCAAGACGGCGGAACTGGTCGCGGAGCATCTCACCGCGTTGGGCATCGAGATACAGACCGGCGTCGCCCATACGGGCGTGGTCGGTGTGCTGAAAGGCGGACGGCCCGGTCCGGTGGTAGCCATCCGGGCGGACATGGACGCCCTGCCGGTGACGGAGGAGACGGTACTACCCTTCAAATCGACCGTGCGGACGACCTATCTCGGCAAGGAAGTGGGCGTCATGCACGCCTGCGGCCATGACGTGCATACGGCCGTACAATTGGGCGTTGCTTCCGTGCTGGCCGACATGAAGGCCGACCTGCCCGGCACGGTCAAATTCATATTCCAGCCGGCAGAGGAAGGGCCTCCCCCGGGCGAAGAGGGTGGAGCGGACCTGATGGTGCGGGAGAAAGTCCTCGAAGATCCCGCGCCCGAGGCTATCTTCGGACTCCACGCACTGCCGTCCCTCGAGGTGGGCACGGTCGGATTTACCATTGGTCCGGCCATGGCCGCCGTGGACCATTTCTACATCAAGGTACGGGGCAAACAGGCCCATGGCGCCCGTCCCGAAGAGGGCATCGATCCCATCGTGATGGCGTCCGAAATCGTACTCGCCCTGCAGACGATCCGGTCCCGCACCCTGTCGCCGCTGGAACCCAGCGTGGTCACCGTGGGTATCTTCCGTGGCGGAGAACGCTTCAACATCATACCCCGGGAAGTCCACCTGGAGGGAACGGTGCGCACCTACAATCCCGATGTCCGGGACATGGTGGAAAACCGGATGAAAACCATCCTGGAAGGCATTACCGGGGCCTATGGCGGATCCTTCGAACTTAACTACGACCGCGGCACGCCGTCCGTGATCAACAACCCCGAGCTGTCCCGCGAGATGGCCGGTTACCTGGCCGGAGCGCCCGGCGTGGACCAGGTGCTGGAACTGCCCCCGACGATGGGCGGCGAGGACTTCGCCTATTTCTCCAACGTCATTCCAGGTTTCTTCTATCGGCTCGGCGTCACCAGGCCCGGCCAGCCCTCCGGCGGCCTGCATACGCCGACCATGACGGCGGACAGCGAATCGGTCACGGTGGGCATGCGCGCGATGACCCACCTGGTGCTGGAGTTTTTGAACGCAAGAGCACTTCAGTCCAACCAGTAGCCGCGTCACAACGACTACGTGCGGCTAAACGAACCGTGTCACAACGACTACGTGCGGCTTAACGGCTCGCGTCACAACGACTACGTGCGGCTTAACGACCCCCGGGGTTCCGCGAAGCCTGCCCGGCATCGACTAGCCGCCGGTCACCGGTCCTGTGATGACCGGGACGCCTGTCGGTAGGCCAGCGTCAGGTCCAGGGCCGTAATACGTGTCGCCCCTTCGATTCGCACGCTCGCGTCATCGGTGACGTAGTACTTGTCTATTTCGTCGAAGGCACTCGTCCCGGCGAGATTCCTGACCAGCGTTTCCCCGATATCGACCACCGTGTGGAGCCATAGCCCGCGCGCCTGGTATTCTCTGCGCCATCCCTCCCAGTTCGAGGCGTCTTTCCGGTCCAGGGGATCCGAAGAGATCAGGTGATCCGACCGAATCAGGTGGGACCATCCCAGGTGATCGATCACCCGCTCGATGCGCGCAACGCTGTGGCTGGACAGGATGCCGAGGGCGAAACCCCCCGATGCAATGGTCTCCAGGTGTTCCCCGGCGAACCGCCCCGTCGCCCGGATTTCGTTCCGGTCGATCTGCTCGTACATGGTTTCTTTCGCGTCCAGGTGAGCCAGGGTCCGTAAACCCATGACCACGAGTGGTCTCATAGTGATCATCCTTTCGCCAGATCCCTTTCCGCCAATTCCCGATGAGTGGGTATTCGGAAACCCGCTACAGCACGAACGCGCCAGCGCTCACCGGCTCTTTGCAGTCCGCCTCAGGTTACCGAGTATGGAACCGACGACGACCAGCACGGCGCCGGATACGCTGAGGAAGTTGAGGTTTTCCGGCTGGAGCAGGCCGGGTACGAGCGGAGCGGCGATCATCATGTCGACGACGGTAACCAGGGGCGCGGCCGACAGGACCATGCTGACTCTGAAAACCTCGAGGTGTTTCAGGGACTCCACCAGGGTCACGAATGCAACGAGGGAAATCACCGCCGATACGTTCAACAGGACCATCTGAGAGGAGTCCTGCGCCAGCAGCGAGTCGAACCGAACGAAGGGAAGGATCAGGATCGATCCGGCCGTGTAGATCAGGAACAGGATGACGGAAGTGGGCAGAACCTGTAGCAGTTGCTTCTGGGTCAGCGTGTACGTGGAGAGCGCGAGCGCCGCGACGGTGACCCAGAGAATGCCCGGGATCATGGCGCTGTCCCCGGACAGAAGTTCCGACAACTGCTCGTTGAAGAACAGGACGATACCGCCCGTGAGCAGCATGAGTCCGAATACCTGTATACGCGTCATCCGCTCTTTGAAAAGCAGCATGGCGCCCAGCAGGAGGAACAGCAGCGAGATCTGGTTGACTACCTGGGCCGCGCTTGGCGAGATGTACTGCAGGCTCTGGGGATAGAATACGTACGCGCAACTGAAGCCCAGAACCGCCGCGAGAAAGACCAGCGCGTAACCGCCCCGCAGCTGGCGGACCAGGGGGAAATGACCCTGCCTTTGCACGATCACCGCCATCAGCACGGCCGCGACGACGAAACGGTACCAGGTCATCGTGAACGCGTCCAGGCTGATCAGCATGATTTTCAGGACGATGGGCAGCCCGCCCCACACGAAAATCGTGAACAGGCTCAGGACCAGCCCCAGGCCCCAGCGGCCGCTGGTGACGTGCCGGTTCATGCAACACCCGGGAGGATGAAGGAAAGGAAACTGCCGATACGCGGGCAAACGCTCCGGTCAGGTCCGGCCGCCAATGACCTTTCGGGAAGGACCGGTACGGGAGGACAGCCGCGCGGGTTTATTCGTACACCTCCACTTCCGGCGTGAAGGTCATGTCGGGGTCGAGGGGATAAATCGGCCGGGGGACGAACCGGTGGCCGAGCGTGGGGATGTTCGGACTCGCAGCGCCGGGGGAATCGATGGTTATGGTACGCTCCGCCCACTCGTCGTACCACTCATCCGGCGTGTGAGGCAGTTTCTTGACGACGACGTCGAAGTTTTTCGGATCCTGCCCGAAGGCGGGATACATCCAACGGTCGCACAGCTGGGGGCCTGAAGCCGCGAGAAAGATCGTGATATTGCGGCATTTCAGTACCGCGACGGGTGTATCATCCCGCCGGCCCAGCACCTCCACCGTCGCGGTAACCGCCACAGGGGTGAAGCGCGGGTCAAGCGTACCGCCGAGGGGAACGGTGATCGTCTGGCCGACACCCGCTTCCATGGCCCGCTCTACGGCGGGGTCGTCACGGATGGGAAACAGTACGCTCCCCCTGTAGTCGCTTTCGAGGAACCCCTTCAGCATGGTATTGCTGGTGCCCGGAGCGCCGGAGCTGGTGGCGTCGGCGGCGTCGGCGAACACAACCGTTCCCGCGGCATTCGCCGCGATCCGGATGCCTTCTTCCACGCTGTGCAACACGCACTGCATGTGAGACCGCATGTCCCAGAAGCTCCGGCCGATATGCAACGCTTCGCGTTCCGCCAGGTCCCGGTTCCCGTCCGTAATCACGACGACGCGAGAACCCTGCTCCGGACAGTCCGTTGGCGGATGGCCGAGCATGATGCCTCCGGCGAGGACGTCATCACGCTCTTCCAGGCGCTCCAGGTACCGGATGAACGTGCCGTGGACCCCGGTGGCGGTCTTGAGCTCGTCGCCCCGGACCATGGTGGGCGTGTACACGGTTCCAATAACCGGCCGCGCCCCGCCGAGTATACGCAGCAGTACCCCGGCGGCCCTGGCGCCCGTCTCGTACCAGTCGATGTGTGGATAGGTATGCAGGATGCTGCACCCGTCCATGTGGGACAGCATGCGCCGGGTGATCGTGCCGTGCATGTCGAAGGAGGCGACCACGGGCACGTGAGGCCCTACAATACGCCGTACTTCCTGCAGAACGAACCCCTCCGGGTCTTTCTCGACTTCCGCGGCCATGGCGCCGTGGAGATTCAGGTACACCCCGTCGGTCCCGGTTCTCTCCCGGACAATGGCGTCGAGCAATTCCGACGTGGTACGCTCGAAACACGCCTGCGTTATCGTGCCTCCCGCCCCCATCGCGGCACTGTAAGTAGGCACGATTTCCACGCCTGGCCGGGCGGTCAGTGTATCTACGGCACCCCCGACCACGCCGCTCGGCTCCTCCAGCATCTCTTCGCCCCGCGAGACACCGAAATCTTCGTAGACCGTATCGTTGGGATGGAAATCGTTGGTTTCCTGGAATAAGGTGCCGATCAGGATCCTGGGCATGGCGCTCCGGTAGTATTCCGCCTGAAAACTTCGGCGAACTGTAATTTACGCGTACGTCCGCATCGCATTCACTTCACGATCATCGCGTCTTCGTATAGTGCTCAGTATCTCGACGTGTGCTCTTCCACCTTGGTAATCGTCTCGATGACCGCCGGCCTGCCTTCGCGATTGGCCTCGACGGCCCGCCGGATGGCCGGAGCGATCTGTTCCGGTTCGGTCACCTTTTCCGCGTAGGCGCCCAGGCCGGCGCCCACGGCGGCGTAGTCACCGCCCAACCGGTTGCTGCCCCACCGCTCCGAAGCGTAGGCCATGTGGTGATCGTAATGGGTCATGACCCCGTTGTTCAATACCACCGTGATGATGGGGATCTCCGACCGCACGGCGGTCTCCACGTCCAGTCCCGCCATTCCGAAGGCGGCGTCGCCCATGATGTTGACGACCTGCTTCTCCGGGTCGGCGATCTTTGCGCCGATCGCCAGTCCGAGTCCGTATCCCAACTGCGTGGAAGCGCCCCATCCGATGTAGCTTCTCGGCGTCGCCGTTTCCCAGAAAGGCGCGAGCTGCTCCCGGGGATAACCGGAATCGTGGGTGATGATCGTGCGTCTGCCATCCACCACCCCGGCGATCTCACGAAATACACGGTAAGGACTCAATGGGACCTCGTCCGATTGGAATTGCGGTTCCCATTCGGCCAGCCAGATCTTCTTCAGCCGGGCGATTTCCACGATGTCGCCGCGCTCGTCGGTCCGGGGACGGCCTCCGAGTTGGCGTTTTGCTTCCTCGACCATCTGCCGCAGCACGACACCCGCATCCCCCACAGCGCCGTAGTCGATGCGGTGCTCCCTGTTTATATCCCCGTGACCGATGACGCACTGGGCGAGCGCCGCGCCCTTCGGCACCTCCGACTTGAACCCGGAGGTCATGCTCGTACCGATGCCGAAGAAGAAATCGGTTTTCTTGAGGTATTCAGCCACCATCAGGGAGTGGGAGGCGGCGCCGGTGCCCAGGGACAGGGGGTGGGTTTCCGGGAAGGCGCTCTTGCCGGCCAGCGTGGTCATGACCGGGGTCTTCGTCCATTCCGCGAACTCGATCAACGCATCCGAAGCCTCGGCGTACAGCACGCCCTGGCCGGCGCTGATGACCGGACATTCCGACTTGAGCAGCGCAGACACGAGATCTCGCACGTCCTCGGGAGCGGCGCCGCTCTTGAAAGGCTTCACCGGGGTGTAGCCGAAGGCCTCGTCCGGTATCTCCTCCTCGCCCACGTCCCCGGGGATTTCCAACATGACCGGTCCCGGCTTGCCCTGTTTCAGCAGGCTGTATGCCCGTCCCATCATCTCCGGTATACGTGCGGCCGAGTTGACGTTCGATACCCACTTGGTGATGCCGCGGTAGTTCTCCATAGATTCGAAGGCCAGACCGGCGCCCGTGCGGGATCGCGGCGGACCGCCGGGCAGCAGGAGGATGGGCACGGAGTCCGCGTAGGCCTGCGCGACGCCGCCGAAGGCGTTCTCCGCGCCCGGGCCCATCTGCATCATGAAGACTCCTATGGTATTCCCGTTCCGGATCCGGCTGAATCCATCGGCGATATTCACACCCGCCCGTTCCTGGCGGCAGAGAATGGGACGCATGCCCTCGATCGCGCAGGCATCGATGAGCGGGTGATGCGGAAAACAACTGAACCAGTCCAGCCCCTCGGCTTTCAAAATCTTCGCAATGGCTTCGTTTCCAGTCATTTGGCTCCCTTCACTCTCCTTCGCGCCGCGGGGTCGACAGCGTCTGTCCGTCGTCGTCGATCATCGGCCGGTGATAGACATAGGGCGGTTCGAGTACGGCGCGCTGGGTGTCCGTAAGCTCGCTGGTCCAGTCCGGCAGGCCGGTTTCGTATACGCCGCCGGTGTAATGCATGTACTTGGGGGTATACCGGTAGAAGAGGGAACGCCGTTCCCCCCGGCCCTGCCAGGGCAGCGTGCCATGCGTCGTCGCCTCGTTGAAGATGACCAGGTCGCCCGCTTTCATGGACACGTGTCGGACGATCTCCTGGTGGGCTTCGTAACGGGAAATGTCGCCGGGCAGGGTGAAATTCGCCTTGTGGCTGCCCGGGATGACGCACAGCCCGCCGTCTCCGGGGTTCACGTCATTCAGCTGGTACTGGCAGTTGATCAGTCCGCAACGCATGGCGCCGTTCTGATAGTGATAGAACCGGGAACCGTTGAACTCGGCCAGTCCGTAACCGTGGAGGTTCAGGCCCTCGGTCCCCACGCTCGACGTGAAGATGAACGGATTGTGGTCCAGCTTCCACCCTCGACCCAGCAGCGTGTTCAGGTACGGTATGATCTTCGGATTGGCCAGCACTTCGCGAAAGGGCAGGCACCAGGGCCGGTCCCACGTCAGCATGCCCTCGTAGAGACCGCGGTACTGCTTGCCCTTCAGCGCCTCGCTCGTCTGGGTGACCACGTCATCCTTACGCTTGTCGTGATTGGCGTCCAGGGCCGCGTTCAGCGCATCGACCTGGTCGGGCGTCAGGGCATTGCGCACCACGATGAAACCCTGCAGGTCGAAGAGGTACTGTTCATGGGGCGCCATGGTGGCGAAGGGCTCGGATGTCGGGTTCATGGCCGGTCTGCGCTTTCGCATGTTGCAATTAGGCGGCGGGGTAGTCGGAAGTAGGCCCGGACACGCGTTTAAATCCCGTTCAGCCGGAGAACGGGGCCTTCCCGCGCCGGTGGGATTCAGATGCCCTCCCTGCGGGGACGCGCGATCGATTCACCGTCGTCCTCGATCAGGGGGCGGTTGTAGATGTAAGGTGGTTCCAGCACGGCCCGCTGGGCATCGGTGAGCTCATTCGTCCATTCGGGCATGCGCGTTTCGTAGACTCCGCCGTCGTAGTGCATGTATTTCGGGATGTACCGGTGGAGCACGCAACGGCGCTCGCCCATTCCCTTCCACGGCAGGGCACCGTGCGTCGTCGCCTCGTTGAAGATGACCAGGTCGCCGGCCTTGACGGCGATATGATGGAAGATCTCCCGCTGGTCCTCGTAATTGCGGACGTATCCCGGCATGGGGAAATTGGCCTTGTGACTGCCGGGAATCACGGTGAGCCCGCCATCGCCCGGATTCACGTCCGTCAGGTAGAACTGGCAGACGATCAGGCCGCTGCGCATCCGGCCGTCGTCGTACATGTAATAGGTCGAACCGGCGAACGTGCCCGTGCTGTTGCCGTGGAAGGGCGTGCCCTGGGCCCCAGGCTTCGAAGTGAGCACGTCGATGTTGTGATCCAGTTTCCAGCCTCGTCCCATCATGGTGTTGAGATAGGGGATCAGCTTCGGGTGGGCGAGGAGTTCGCGGAAGGGCTGGCACCAGGGCCGGTCCCAGGTCAGCATGCCCTCGTAGTGGATGTATTGCGTATATGGTCCGGCCAGCGGCGTGCCGTCCAGCGCGCCGCCCGGCCCGTGTTCGGCGGTCCGGTCCGGATTGGCGTCCAGGGCCTCGTTCAGCGCCCGGACCTCATCGGCGGAAAGCAGGTCACGCACCACGAGAAACCCCTGGAGATCATAGAGATACTTCTCGCGTTCGCTCATCGTGACGAATGCTTCCGGGTCGCCGAACATGGCCATGGCGGTCTCCAGTCGCTTTGCGTAATAAACCGGGTATCCAGTCGCCTCGAAACGGAAACAGCCCATTCCGGCGTTGCTGGATGAGTACATATCTTGTTTAGGAATATAAAAAACGGGGGGACTTAGTCAAAGACTACGTATACGCCAGATGAAGAATCGGTTGATTGCGGACGTTCTGTCTACCGGGAGCAGGACAGAACGAATTCTGGCGCACGGCGAACGAACCGCGGGAGTGGTTTATACGGATTGCCTAGACCGTCTGTACCGCGCGGACTGTCCGGACCGCCCGCTTAAATCAGCCGGCGCCCGCTTAAATCAGCCGGCGTCCGCTTAAATCAGCCGGCGTCCGATGTCCTGAGCAGACCTTCGACGCGACCGAGGCGACCGTTCATGTCGTGCATTTCCGCACGGATGGGGGCGATTTCCTCCCTTATATCGACCTTCAATTCGTCACGGACGGCGGCGACTTCCCGGCGAACGGACATGATTTCCACCTTCAATTCCCCGATATCCGTATTGAGTTCCCGCTTGAGTTCCTCCCTACCGGTCTTTGCCTGATTCCAGAAGAAGATGAAGGCCGTCAATAGTGTGGCCGGCGTTAACAGCAGGTGGGCAAGTTCCATGATCGAGGTTCCCATACCAATATTTCCGGTAAAGCGGCGATACCCTAAACCATATGCATGTTGAAATGTATAGTCGGAGAAACCGGGGTAATCTCGTAAACAATGATATTGGTTGTGTTTATTAGCGCGTCGGGTCGTTCATCATACTTCCAACTAGAAGGTGGACACGAAATCTTGCTATCCGGAAGATCCTCATCGACCCGATCGTTATCATGTGCGAGTACAGCGTGTCAATCGCATGAACAGTTGGTTACACAAAATCCGTGAAAGACCCGGACCGCCTGCTGATTTCAGCCGGCGTCCGATGATCTGAGCAGACCTTCGACACGTCCGAGGCGACCGTTCATGTCGTGCATTTCCGTACGGATGGCGGCCACTTCCGTCCGCAGGGGGGAGATTTCCTCCCTCATCTCGGCCTTCATTTCGTCACGGACTGCGGCGACTTCCCGGCGAACGGACATGATTTCCTCCTTCAACTCCTCCTTCAATTCCCCGATATCCGTATTGAGTTCCCGCCTGAGTTCGTCCCTTCCGGTCTTCGCCTGGTTCCAGAAGAAGATGAAGGCCGTCAATAGCGTGGCCGGCGTTAACAGCAGGTGGGCAAGTTCCATGATCGCGGTCCCTCTACCATACATACCTGCGACGCGGCGAAACCGGAAGTGAAATGCATGTTATAATGTATAGTCGGAGAAACCGGGATAATCTCGTAAACAATCGTTGTTTTAAGCCATGGCGGCGTCGCTTACTTTGGCCGGGTGTCCATCATGAAAATGGTTACAACGAAATCTGATCGAAGCCTATGAGTCATTTAGTTGTAACTGCTGCTTGATTAATGCACACAGGCTCTCGCTGATTTCCCGGTGTCTCGGTACGGGCGCACATTTGTTGTTTTTGGGATTAATATAGATATCATGCCTTCTGCCTTGTCTTTTCAAGTAACATCCTTACGCCCGTCAGTTCCTTAATGAACGCTCTCCGATTCGAGGTACTTCCAAACTCAGTTCTGTTGACTCGAATTACTCCACGGGAGTCGGCATGGTTTCCTGCATCACCAGATCGTAAGCATCCCTGATGTTCGTTTTCAGTTCTTCAAGACTCTTACCTTGACTGAAAACACCCGGTGCTTCACGGAGTTTACCAACGTACCGGCCTTCTTCAATCCAGAAGTCCAGAGTAAAATTCAACACCATGACAGCCTCCGAATATCCGTCAGAGCGATCATGTAATTCCAGTTATCCATCGGTCCGGGGGAGCCACTTCGCGCGCAGCGTTGTGGCCTCCCCCGAACCTAAACTATCTAGTACTTCACCGTGCAGCCGTACGCCCGGGTCATCCCGACCGGCACATCCTTGCCGGCAAAAACCGCGTCGAAGGCCATCGCGACGTAGTTGTCGGCCTTGGGGATATCCGCAACGTTCGCCGAGTTGATGCTGTCGATGGCGCCCATGTAGATCAGCGTGCCTTCGGGGTTGATGATGTACATGTGCGGCGTATGGGTGGCGCCGTACTTTCTGCCGAC
>JAPOOT010000351.1 GCA_026713285.1 Gemmatimonadota bacterium
AGGCTGCGGAAGCCGGCGGCTGGGAAGTCGTTAGCTGGACCCACGTATGAAAGCGGTTCAATACATCAAAAGCGTACCCAGGTACCTGTTCGTACGGACGATCGGCCATCGCAGCCCCGCTTTGGCGACCGGCGCCCTGTCGTGCATTCGAATGGTGGACGTCGATCCCCCGGTGCTTCCGACTCCGGCCTGGGTGCGCGTCAGACCGCGCTTGACCGGGATATGCGGATCAGACCTCTCCACCATCAAGGCCGCAGGAAGCCCTTACTTTTCCCCCCTGATATCCTCGCCTTTTGTCCTTGGACACGAAGTGGTGGGCGAGGTCCTGGAGACCGGTCGCGATTCAGGGGGCGTGTCCCGGGGGGACCGCGTGGCCATCGAACCCGGTCTGTGCTGCCCTGTTCGGGGCATCGACCCGCCTTGCCCGTCGTGCCGGGAGGGAGATTTCGGCCTGTGCGAGATGGTTATGCACGGCGATCTTTCCCCGGGCATTCAGACGGGGTATTGCAGGGACACGGGCGGCGGATGGAGCACATCCCTGGTCGCACACCCTTTCCAGGTCCATCCGGTGTCCGAGCGGCTGACCGACGAGGAAGCGGTCCTGATAGAACCATTCAGCTGTTGCCTGCACGCCGTGATGAAATCCTTTCCCTCCGACGATGAGACGGTGCTCGTAATCGGGTGCGGTGCGATCGGGTTGCTTACTATCGCATCCATCCGGGCCCTGGGAGCCAAGTGCCGGATTCTCGCCGCCGCCCGCTATGGCCATCAGGAGACCCTGGCGGCTGAACTGGGCGCCGACCGGGTCATCGGCCGGGGCGACGGCCTCTACGAAAGTTTGAGCGAGGAGACCGGGTCGGAAATCCATCGTCCGGAGATCGGGCGGCCCGTATTCATCGGCGGCGTAAACCGGACCTTCGATTGTGTCGGTTCCTCCCGGTCCATCGACGATGCCCTTCGGCTGACCGGATCCGGTGGATGCGTCACCGTCGTAGGCATGCCGGGTATACCTTCCGGCATCGACTGGACGGCCGTCTGGTACAAGGAATTGAAAGTCCGGGGCGCGTATGCGTACGGGACGGAAAAATACGAAAACCGATCCGTGCGGACCTTCGACCTTGCGATGCGGTTGCTGGCAGAGGGCAAGGTCGATCTGAAACCCCTGTTGACGCATCTTTATCCTCTGAAGGACTACCGGAAGGCGATTGGCCGGGCCCTGAAAGCCGGAAGCCAGGGCGCGGTCAAGGTGGCCTTCGACCTGCGAGACGAACCGGCGCGGTAGCCCGGATTCACTGAGACCACGCAAATCGGAGTTCCCCCGTGCCCTACCTGAAGATACTGCGCGCGGAAGTTCCGCAAGTGCATGTCCTCTCGAAGGATGTCACTACCCTGGGCCGTTCCGGGGAAGTCGATTTCCCCATCAGAGGGGACCGCGGTGTCTCCAAGCTCCACGCGCGGATCGGAAGCGAGGCTGCGGGCTACGTGATCACGGACCTGGGCAGCCGGAACGGGACGTATGTCAACGATCATCCGGTCGCCGGGGAACCCGCCCCGCTGCTTCCGGGCGATCATATCAGGGTCGGACAGACTGTCCTGGTTTTCGAAGGGGGAGAACCGGATGGGACGCATTCCGCGGGCGCGGGAACCGCGGATGCGGAGGCCGTGGCGAGAAAGGACGATCCGCAGGCGCCGGCGTCTCTGTTCCGGGCGGATCAACTGCCCTATACGCAGGCTGGCCGACCGCCCGTCCGTCAGCGCGCAGGCGCGGACAGCCACCTGCTGAAGCTGACGGATCTGAGCAAGGCCGTCATGACGGTGCGCAGCGAAGCGGAACTGGGTGATCTCGTTACCCGGCGCCTGCTCGAGTGGCTGGAGGCCGACTGCTGTGCGATCGTCCATCCCCTGGACACCGAGGATGGCTACGACCTCGAGGTAAGGTCGCTGGTATCCCGTTCCGGAAGAGAAGCCGGCGGCATCTCAATCAGCACCACCGCGGTGAAACAGGCCCTGGAAAACCGGATGGCCTCCATCACCACGAATGCCCTGGGGGATGAACGGTTCAGGGACCAGCACAGCGTTATCCTCCGCGGGCTGGCGTCCATTCTGTGCGTACCCCTGTGGCATGAGGACCGGGTATTCGGCCTGCTGTACCTCGATTCATCGGATCCCGCCGCGCAGTTTACCGTGGATCACCTCGGTCTCGTCAGCGCGGCCGCCAACCTGGCCGCGATCAAGACCGACAACCTGCGTCTGTTCGACGCGGCCGTCGCCAAAAGCGCACTGGACAAGGAACTGGCCCTGGCCGGGGAGATTCAGGCGGGCCTGCTGCCCGGAGAGCGCTACGTGTTCCAACGCCTTGCCTGCGCGGGAAGACACCAGTCCTGCGCGGCGGTCGGCGGAGACTACTACGATTTCATACCTGTTGGCGAGAACGTCCTGACGGTGACGATCGCCGACGTGACCGGACACGGTCCATCCAGCGCGATGCTCATGGTCGCCTGCAAGACTATGCTGACCACGCTCATAGAGATCCGGGTTCCCCTGACGGAAAGGGTGGCGCGGTTGAATGAATACATGGTCCACCACGCTGCCTCCAACCAGTTCATTACTTTCTTCCACGCCGAAATCGACCTGGAGCATCGGTCGCTGAACTATTGCAACGCCGGCCACAATCCCCCCATGCTCCTGCCGCCCGGCGACGCACCGCCTGCGAGACTGCATTCCGCAGGCCCGCCGCTGGGGATCGTTTCCTGTCCCTTTGACCTGGAGACCGTGGATTTCCCGCCAGGGTCCAGGCTGGTCATGTACACGGACGGAATCACCGAGGCCGCAGACCCGGAAGGGGTGCTTTACGAGGAAGACCGGCTGGAATCGCTGCTGACAAGGTGTCGCCGGCAGGACGCGGACGCGTTGAAAAACAGCATCCTGGCGGAACTCCTGGAATTTACCGCGGGACGGGAACAGGATGACGACGTTACCCTGGCCGTAGTGGAATACACCACGTAGCCAGGCCTCCGGGTGAACGCCGCCA
>JAPOOT010000371.1 GCA_026713285.1 Gemmatimonadota bacterium
ATTTCATACTCGAGAAGTGGAACTGAGGAGGCGCTGCAATGGCGGAGATCAGACCGACGATGACCGACGACGACGTGATGGATTTCGTGGCGAAAGGTTACGCGGTGCTTGAAGAAATGGTGGATCCCGGTTTCAACACGCAGTGCCGCAACGTAAAGGTCGGCCGCGCGAAGGAACTGGTCGGTTCACCCGATTTCGTCCGAGAAGTCCTGCTCCATCCGCGGTTGGCGGGCGTGATACGTTCGCTGCTCGGCGCCAACTTCCTGATGCCGACAGGCGGCCATCACCACCTCATAAACGAGCCGGTGGCGGGACAGGACTGGCATTCGGACGGCATTTCCGGCCAGGGTTACGAGATCAACGAACTCCAGTGCTACTATTATCCGCAGGACGTGGGGATCGAAGACGGCCCGACCATGATCCTTCCGGGTTCCCACTGCCGGGCGGTCAACCGCGACGCCCTCGCCCACTACGGCGATCTCACGGGCCAGCTTTCGCTCGTCGTGAAGGCCGGCACCGTGGCCATAACCCGGTACGGCATCTGGCACCGGGCCGGCCCGAAGCTCAATCACAAACCCCGCAGCATGATCAAATTCTCCTACTTCCGCAATGCGCCGCCGCAGCGCGACTGGCTCATCGATTCGGAAGAAATCCCCGTGTACCGCGACCGGCCGGCCGCGCCTTACACGAGCGGAGTGGAATCCTACCGGGACCTGAGGCGCCGCATCCACACTTGGAACTGGCTGTGCGGGCTCAGCGAGGAGGAGTCCATGGCCCACGATCGGTGGCGGCCCGCCTACGAGACCGGCACGCAGCCTGTCGAGGAAGTCGCCCTGCAGTGATTTGGCCGGACGCTGATTCGAGCGGACGCCGCGGACCGGGCGATGGCCAGGCCGGCCGGCCGTTGATCCGCCAAACCTTGCGCTGGTCGGACAAGCATCCCATGTTAGCCGGAATCACACCATGACAGAGGAATCCTTTCAAGCCCACGTGCTGGACCTGAAGGTTGAGGGATACACCATTCTGACGGACCAGTTGACGGCAGAGGAATGCGCGGAAGCGCGAAGGGAACTCGAGGCACGTTACCCCGACCGCGAGCGGGGCAGTTTCGAATGGCTCTTCAACAAGGCGCGGGTATTCGAACGGTTCTATCAGCTTCCCGACCATCTGAGGCTGACGAGACACTTCCTGGGCCCCGACGCGCTCCTGAGCGCCGTGTACGGATCGGTGGTGATGCCCGGCGAGGGTGGCCACGGGCTGCATTCCGACAGCGGCATCACCGGTCACAATCGGGACGCATCCATGCCGGAAGCCGACGAGGGCCGGCGGATAACGAGCCATTCGATCGCCTTGAACACGATCTTCTGCCTGAGCGCCTTTACCGAGACGAACGGCGCCACCGAGTTCGTCCCGGGCAGCCACCGGTACGAGTACCTCGACGTGCCAGATTCGGCCTATGACAACGCCCGGACCGCCGTCGCTCCAGAAGGATCGGTCGTGCTCTTCGACGTGAACACCTGGCACGGCACGACGAAGAACCGGACAGACCAGCCGCGCTACGCGGTGTTGAGCCCCTGGCGGCGACGTTGGACCAGGTGCGAGTATGAATTGCCCCGCGTGGTCAAGCCCGACGTGCTCGAACGGGCGGGTGAAGACGGACCGGTCATCTTCGGGTTCCAGGCCCAGTCGCCCTACACGGAACTGTGGCAGTGGGACCGTGAAGAGGGCGGCCCGAAACCGGAGTTCAGCCACTTGCGGCGGGAGTGACGTCCTGTTGGGCGGGCGAAATCAATCGAGCCAATCGACGCGCTCGAACCCGGGCAAGATGCGGTCGGACTGGAGCGATAATCAGCCGCGCCCAGCGATGAAATTGGCCGGAATCTGTATGAAAGCGTCCAAAGGCAACGCATGAAAATCACCGATGTGAAAGTGCACCTGGTAGAGTCCTGGCGCAAATCGACGGACATCGGCTCGCCGTGGATTTTCGTCCAGGTCTATACCGACGAAGGTGTCGTGGGGCTGGGCGACGCCACGAACTGGCCGGGCGGTACGATCATCGCCCAATCCGTGGAGGAACTGGGCAAGCTCATCATCGGAGAGGATCCCTTCCACATAGAGTACCTTTACCACCGCATGTACTACGCCCTGGAGCAGATCGGGCAGACCGGCGCAGTCATCGCGGCCGTCAGCGGCATCGAGATCGCCCTCTGGGACATCGTGGGCAAGGTCACAGGCCAGCCCATCTACAACCTCATTGGCGGACCGTGCCGCGACCGCATTAGGTTCTACAGCCATGCTTCCGACCCGGAGGAATGCGCGGAGCTGGCCGCCAAGGGCGTTACCGCCATCAAGGCGTACTTCCCCTCGGATCCGCTGGTCAAAGGGGAACGCATTGACTCGCCTCGCTCCGTCACGCTGAAGGAAGAGAAGATGGCCCTGGAACACATGCGCCGGTGCCGCGAAGCCGTGGGCGACGGGGTGGACCTCTGCACCGACGTGGGATGACGGTACACCACCAGCGCGGCGATCCGCATCGGCAACCGCCTGGAGGAGATCGGCCTGCTGTTCTACGAGGAACCGGTCCACCCGGAGAACGTCGACGCCCTGGCCCGGGTGACCGCGTCCGTCAACGTGCCCGTTTGCGTGGGCGAACGGCGGTATACGCGCTTCGGCTTCCGGGACCTGATCGCCGCCCAGGCGGTGGACATGATCATGCCCGACGTGGTGCGCACGGGCGGCATCATGGAGACCAAGAAGATCGCCGCCATGGCGGAAAGCTACTACATGCAGGTCTCGCCACACAATCCGAACAGCGCTTTGTCGACTACGGCGAGCCTTCACGTCATGGCCAACATCCCGAACGCCCTGGTGCTGGAATACGTGGACGACAAATGGGATGCGCCCTGGCGAAACGACCTGCTGACCGATCCGCCGGTCGTGGAAAGCGGCTATTTCAGGTTGCCTGAGAAACCGGGACTGGGGACAGAACTGAACATGGACGTCGTTGAGAAATATCGTTTCGAAGGATAAGGGAGCTGGCGATATGCAATTGCATGACGACAAGCAGACCAACCGCGCGGACAACATCCAGGGCGCCGAGATCCGGCTGCCGACCTCGGATCTGTCCGCGGACCTGGCCTTCTTCATGAAGACCCTGGGGTTCCGCATGGACAAGATCTACCCCGCCGACTACCCGTCGGTTTCCGTGCTCTCCGGCCACGGGCTCACCATCCGGC
Source organism: Gemmatimonadota bacterium (assembly GCA_026713285.1). Classification (GTDB taxonomy): domain Bacteria; phylum JAAXHH01; class JAAXHH01; order JAAXHH01; family JAAXHH01; genus JAAXHH01. The sequence goes on from JAPOOT010000371.1 coordinate 3,237, forward strand.
TGGAGCAGGGCGCGTCCGAACCGCCGGGCACAATACGAATCCTGTGTCGCGATCCGGCGGTCCTGGCCGGCGGCCGGACCGAACTCACCGCGCCTAACGGCACACGGGTCGAGATCGCTCGGGCCGATCCACCGCTGGAGATCCCGCCTACGGAGCACGCCTTCCTCGTGCGGAGACTGAAGGACAACACACCCTGGGTGATCGGCCGCGCCGGCATGCACTACCGCGACCTGGTACCAGGCCGCCTGGGCGGGAGCATCATCGCCTCCCACATCCGGATCCCCGACGCAGGTCCCGTTCCCGACGTAGTACACTATCATACGGTGGGATTCCAGTTGATCTTCTGTTACCGGGGCGAGGTGAAACTCGTCTACGAGGACCAGGGGCCGCCTTTCATGCTCAAGGCGGGGGACTGCGTGATCCAACCCCCGGAAATCCGGCATCGCGTGCTCGAATCTTCCGACAACCTGCAGGTGATCGAAATCGGCGTGCCCGCGGACCACGTGACCACCATCGACCACGAGGTCGAGTTGCCAACAGGAGTGCTGAACCCCGATCGCGTCTTCGGCGGTCAGACATTCTGCCGCCACCAGCTCAAGGACGCGATCTGGGAACCCTGGAGACTAGCGGGATTCGAAGCCCGGGAAACAGGGATCGGCGAGGCGACGGGCGGCGTGGCATCGGTGCAGGTCGCCCGGGTGAACGGCGACTCGAATGGCTCCGCGCAGGGAAAGCCGAACGGCGGCGAATACGGAGGCCCCGGCGGAGGAGGCGAACAGGGAAACCCGAACAGCGCGGAACAGGTCACGAGCCACACGGGCGATATCCTCTTCACCTTCGTCATGGAAGGCGAGGTGACGCTGAATGGGGAAGAACAGGGCGCCCACCGGCTGGAGGCGGGAGACGCCTACGTGATACCGCCGCACACGAAGACGTCGCTAACGGACCGCTCCGACGACCTCGAGCTGCTCGAGGTGGCGCTGCCCGCGCGTTTCGATACTATCGTGCACTGATCATGACCTACATCAGGCCATGCCAGGTACCGGCCGCGCAATCGGCCGGATGCCCGGTACATGCCCAGGCCGGACCGGAGCACGTGTCGTCACACGCCCAGCACTCCGCGCAGCCTGTCCGAGGCCCGGTACAACCAATGCCGCTTCGGAGCACGTGTCGTCACACGCCCAGCACTCCGCGCAGCCGGCCGGAAGCCCGCTTCAGCACCGTGGGCGGCACGGGCACGTGGTTGTACTCGGAGAAGCGCCTGTGGGCCCAGCGGGCGGAGTACTGGGACTGAAAGACATAGCGCATCCGGTTGGAGGTGACGGGCGCTCCCCGGTGCCAGCACTGGTTGTTCTGCAGGTAGACGTCGCCCGCCTTGCATAACGCCGAGACCGGTCCCCTTCCTTCGAACTCCGGATTTTCCTGGCTGTTGGGATCTCGGCCGGAATACTGGCTGCCCGGCACGAACTGCGTCGGTCCGTCCTCGATCGTGTCGATGTCGGTAAGGGCCATCTGGATGGTAAACCACTGCACCGGCATGCGGATGCGAGGGTCGTGGCGGGGCACGTCTTCCGGCAGCGGAAACTCCACCCGATCGTCCACGTGCCACAGCGAAATGGCCTGTCCCGGCGCGTTCCGGATCACGTTCTGCCCGCAGAACTTGCAATCCTCGCCCACGACCGCTTCCGCCAGGCTCAGGATCGGTTCCCGTATCAGCATGTCCACGAACACCGCGTCCAGTTCCAGGGTGTTACGCAGTACGAAACCGTCCCCCTGGCCGCTCACGTAGTCGGTGCCGGCGAGCACGGGATCGTTGAAACAAAGGTCCGTCACCTCGCGGAGGGCATCGATTTCATCCCGGGTCAGCACCCCGGGGATGAGGGCGAACCCGTCCCGGTGAAAGTCCTCGAGCGTTCGTTCCATCTGGGCGTCGTCAAGGCGCTCGCCCGGAAGTATGCGTTTGGAAATCACGGTTATCTCCTATCGGCCGGCGCGTACACAGGACACGTCAGGCAAACGCTGCCGGCAAACACCAGCGACAGTCGCGGTTTGCAGACGCATTGGATTGCTTGACATCTACCGTCTTCCGACTAATATGGCATGACCATAGATTATGTCTTCCAAATGGAATATCCAACCGTTTTCCCGATTGTACCGTGCGCATGCGCAGGATTCCAGTCAAAAATCAACGCCTGCCCGCATGAAGGGTGAAAACGCCAGTCAGTCCAACCACGCCTATCCCGGCAGTCCGCGACAGTCTTGCCTATCCGCATGAACAGCACAAGATACTACGACCTCAATTCCGATGCTCTCTTCGCCCAGTATGACGGAGTCGATGCTGCCGACGTCCATGCAGACTGGGCTCCGACCCATCTGTGTGAAGAACCTGGATTCGCCTGCGACATCGGCGCCGGTTCGGGCCGCGATGCCAACTGGCTCGCGGCCAGAGGATGGGAAGTTGTGGCAGTGGAACCGAGCGCGTTGCGGAACCTTGCTGCGCGACGCGCCCACCCAGGCGTGGTTTGGATGGATGATACCCTACCGGATCTGCGGGTTCTGCGCGCGCTCGGTCGGCGGTTCGACTTGATTCTACTGAGCGCCGTGTGGATGCACGTGGCGCAGAATGTCCGGGAACGGGCCTTCCGCATCCTTTCCGAGCTGCTCAATCCATCCGGACTGCTGGTGTTCACGCTGCGACGCGGCGGAGATGCCGCGGAAAATGTCGCCCGGGGATTTCATGATACATCGGCAGAGGAACTTATCGGTTTTGCCAACCGCCGAGCTATCGCGCTGCGCAGCCACTCGACGCAGCCGGACCTGACGCGCCCCGGCATTCATTGGGAAACGCTGGTCTTCGCCATGCCGGATGATGGCACCGGCTGCCTGCCGCTGCTGCGCCACGTGATCGTGAACGACAACAAGTCTTCCACCTACAAGCTGGGGCTGCTTCGGACCCTGGTGCGACTCGCTGAAACGGCGCCGGGCCTGATCATCAATCGCACGGACGACTACGTGGAAATCCCCTTCGGCGCCGTCGGTCTGTACTGGCTGAAGCAATACCTGCCCCTGGTCCTGCATCATCGACTGCCGCAACGCCCTTCGGGACCGGGCGGATACGGCTGGGCAAAGGACGCGTTCTACCGTCTCGGGGACGTCTCCCCTTCCGACCTTCGGCTGGGCGCCAGGTTCGATTCGGACCGGGCCGTCATCCTTACCCGCGCCATAAACGACGCCTGCGAGAATATCGAGCGGATGCCTGTACGCTACATCACCTATCCGGCTTCCGGCAACCGGCAGTTGTTCGAATCAGGATATACCAGGGCGCGGGCGACCGCCCGGCCCATCGTTCTCTCCCGCGAATACCTGACGCAGTTCGGCCGCTTCAGGATTCCCGCATTGCTATGGCAGGCACTCGGTCAGTTCGCCTGCTGGCTGGATCCGGTCATCGTAAGGGAATGGCGGCAACTGACATCGAATTGGGATGACTCGGCGAGCCTGCGCAACGCTACGCGGTGGACGCCCACCACCGGCCAATCCGCCGCCCTGGTACGGGATCGCGGGGCCGAAATGGCAGCGAACGACCCGTTCGAGTGGACCGAAAACCGCTACGACACCGGCATTGCTATGGAACGGGCGAAACAGCTGCGCGATGACGGATTCGCGCTCACCTGCGTCTGGTCCGCAGCGCGTATTCAAACCGTTCCGCACATCGACCACTGTTTTCCGTGGGCGCGCTGGCGCAACAACGATCTCTGGAACCTGCTGCCGGCCCG
>JAPOOT010000119.1 GCA_026713285.1 Gemmatimonadota bacterium
CTGAGGACGGCGCCGAGTGGCAACTGGCTGTCCGGCGTCGACGACAGCATGTCGCCCGCTACGGGCATTACCGTGATGGGTATCAACATGATCACGGTGCCGGAAACCCTAGGTGTGAGGATGCGCTGGAATAGAGAAAGCCGCCACGAAAGGGCGATCGGAACCAGGGAGGAGACGATGACGAGTACGGCGAGCAGGGCCGGCCCGCCAGCGGCCAGTGCCTCGATGCAGATCGATATGTACGCCGCCGAAGTGCCCATGACCAGGAGATGGCCCGAACCGATCCTGCCGAAGCGAAGGACCTGCAACATCGTGGTCGCGCCGCAGATCGCGACCGAAGCGAAAACGGCCCACGCGACGTAGCCTTCCGATTGTCCCGTGGCCCGCATGACGATCATAGGGATAATCATCACCGCGGCGATGTTGAGTAAGGCCAGTTGCAGTCCGAGGCCGAGCGCGAGCATAGTTGGAGGAGGTTCATTCGGCTGAAAGCGCAAGCCCGCTCGGCTGATGGGTCCGCCAGAACTCATGGGACGATTCTCCCGGTTGCTGCCAGCTTGTTTTCTGTACGATTCCCAGAAAGTTCAGTTGATTCTGTGTCGGCCGGGTGTTATGATATTCCGGGAAATCTCAACGAATCTTTAATAGGTCTCTCATCGTAAGGAAAGGAAGGCGTATATGGCTACGACCGCCGATTGTATCAGAAAGCTCATCGAGGAAAACCTGGAGGTAGATGGACAACCCATCGCGGTGCCCGAAGATCTCAGCTTGAATCTCTTGGATGCTGGCGTTTCCTCGGTGGACATTGTCGCATTTGGGAAGCTAGTCGCCGAGGAATTCAACCTGGAATTCACGCCACAGGATTGTGTCGACATCAAGAGTCTGAAGGAACTGGTCGATCGCCTGGACGCCGCCGGTTAAGCAAACCTTCCGACTGGCGCGCGTGGTTTACCGGCCCGTCTGCGACATCCTCCGCGAATTCGCAGACGGGCTTTTTGCGTTTGGCATGGCCGTACATGGCCGTACATGACCGTTTGCGCTTAGCCGATCCAGAAGCTCATGCGCTGGAACGGATAGCCGGGCAGGCAGCGCCTTCGACGGGATTCGCCTGCGAAAAGTCCTTCCGGTGACACCGGCAATCCGATGTCATAGGCCGTCTTAACCGCTTGAAGGAATCGGTCGGATTCGTTCCTGTCGGTTTCGCCGGAAGAATGTGAGAGGTTGCCGAACAGGACGGGCCCCGCGGCGCCTTCATCCGCCGGAATTTCCGGCCATGCATCGGTTAAACGCGGCGCGAATTCCGATCCCGGACCGATCTCTATCAGCGTATCCACCACAAGATCTGCCAGGGCGCGGGCGGAAGCGTCCGTTGCAGAACCTACGCCTGCCCGAGGGCGCCTGCGGTCGAAGTCCAGCACCTCCTCCACCCCGATCCTTTTTCCCGTAGCGCCGCTGACCATGGCCAGTGACGGCGTCGATACGTTGATTCCATCCATCCTGGCCAGCGATTCATCCACAGGTTCCCCCGCGGCACGGTTTTCACCCGTGGCCCCGACGGTTTTCCCGCGTGCCAATGCGATGCGGAGTCCCTCATCCAGGGTAAACGCCCCGGCGGTCCACGCGGCGGCGATCTCCCCGACGTCGCGGCCACAGACTACCGCGGGGCGCACATCCAGGCTGGACCACAAGGCTGTAATCGCGCACTGGAACGCATAGGCCGCCGGGTCCGTCCATGCCGGATCGTTAATCGGATGCTCCTTATCTGTCCCTTCCCCGTCAAACAGGGGATCCAGCAGCGAGACGTCCGTTTCGCTGCGAAACAGCGCGTCGCAGTGATCCAGGACACCTCGTACCACGGGTTCCGAATCGTACAAAACCTTAACGATATCGCGCCATCTGCCGTCCCATCCATCATATAGAAAAGCCACCTTCCGCGCAGCCGCGGCCACGTTTATCCAATTCGTCTCGACGGTCTCTGAACGCAAATCGCTCGACGCGAGTACCGCCAGTCCCGCACGGAGCGAAACGATATCACGAAACACCACGGCGGATCGGCAGTTGAAATGGCTTCTCCCCACGCTCGCGGTCCAGGCCATGTCCGCCAGAAACTCCTCTTCCGACTCCCCGTTCGAACCGGTGGCAAGACATCGGTCCAGCCAGGACAGGTAATTCCCGGCAAGTTCTCCGAGTGCCGCGGGATTCTTGCCCGAGAGCGGCAGGAGGCGGTTCGACCGCGTCCCCGGACTGAGGTTGTCCAGTTGCGATTCCGGTACGCCCGCGGGCAGCTTCACCGGGACTGCCTGGCGAGCGCCGGTCACCTCGGTCACCCCGGCCACCGTTTCAATAGAATGCGCGCCGTCTTCGCCTGTCTCATAGCCCTCGACCACCACGTGGGCGTTCGCCCCGGAAACGCTGAAGGCGCTCACTGCCGCCCTCGGAGGACGATCGGAATGCAGGGGCCAGTCCACCTGCTCGGAAGCCACCCTCACGGGCAGGCGGTCCCAGTCGAGGTTCGGATTGGGATTGGTGAAATGCAGTTGTTTCGGGATCTTCTTCCGGTTCATTGCCATCACGACCTTGACCAGGCCCGCCACGCCGGCCGCCGCTTCCAGGTGGCCTATGTTGGTTTTGACCGATCCTATCAGAAGCGGACGGTCCGATTCCCGTCCCTGTCCGTAGACCGCCGCCGCGGCCTGTACTTCGATAGGATCACCCAGCTGCGATCCTGCGCCGTGGGCTTCGAGGTAGTCCACTTCGTTCGGTGCGATGCCCGCCCTGGACAAGGCGGCCTCGATGACCCGTTCCTGCGCGGGACCATTCGGTACCGTGGGGCCTGCGCTCGCCCCGTTCTGATTGACCGCCGTCCCACGAATAACGCCCCAGATCCGGTCGCCGTCCGCTTCGGCTTCGCGAAGCCGCTTCAGAACGAGTACGCCGCAACCTTCTCCACGTACGAAGCCGTCCGCGTAAGCGTCGAAGGTACCGCACCGTCCCTGGGTAGACAACATGCCCAGATAAGCCATTTCCATGGTGACGGCGGGAGAAAGAATGACATTTACGCCACCCGCCAGCGCCATATCGATCTCACCATGGTCCAGGCTCGCCACGGCCTGGTGTACCGCGACCAGCGCCGACGCGCAGTTCAGTTCCACCGGCATGGTAGGACCTTCCAGGCCCAGCAGGAACGATATCCGGCTCACCGCCATGCTGCGGGCAGTGCCCAGGTAACTCATACCGTCTTTGCCCGATTTCATCAGGTCCCGGTACTCGCTGGCGGAAATGCCTGCGAAAACCCCTGTGCGGGAACCGCGCAGGCTGTCGGGATTGATCCCCGCGTCATCGAGGGCGTGCCAGCTGGTCTCCAGCAGCAACCGTTGCTGGGGGTCCATGCCCCGTGCTTCGATGGGGGTAATCCGGAAGAACCTCGCGTCGAAGCGGTCGATATCGTCTATGTATCCGCCACGTCGCCAGACTTCTTCGACACTTTCCTTTTCTCCGGGAAAACTGCTCCCATCCCCTGAACCCGGACGATGGTCTTGTACGGCGTCCGCGCCCGCCTCGAGCAGGTCCCAGTAGGTCGCGATATCAGACGCACCGGGAAACCGGCACGCCATTCCCACGATGGCAATGCCATCCTCGCCGGCGACTGCTGCGTGGGATGGAATCGACTCCGGGCTGACCGTTGGTTGCTGGGCCGGTCTCTGCCCGATCGACGGCTTTAGATCCGGGGAAGGGACCGATGGACGCCCATCTGCCGGCAGGTCCGCGACGATACGCCGTGGTTCCGGTACTTCCTGGACCGCTTCGGTCCGGTCCTGCCTGTCCGGTTCCTGCCGATCGGGTGGTGCGGGCTGGGTGCCAGGCGATGTATCACCATCCGCAACGTCGAGCTCTCCCACCAGGTGACGGGCGAGAACGGAGATGTCGGGGAAGTCGAACACCAGGGTATTCGGCGCGGTATACTGGCCTAAAAATGACCGATTCAGCCGGTTTCGCAGCTCGACCGCCATCAGCGAATCCATGCCGAGATCGAAGAACCCCACCGAGGAAGCGGGCAGGGTCGGCAGTCGGAGCACGGCCTGCACTTCGCGCTGAAGGAACGAAACCAGCAGTTGCTCGCGTTCCGAGACCGGCGCCTTCTGCAGTTGGGTCAGGAGATCCTCATCGGATCCGGCTTCATCGACATCGGTCTCCGTTTCGACGGCCAACAAGTCCTCCAGCAGAAGCGGAGGATGCTCCATGGCCTCTCCGAACATCTGCCAGTCGACGGCCATGACGGCCGAGGTGGTGGTGTCCTGGCGCAACAGACGTTCGAATGCCTTGAATCCTTGTTGGGGGGTGAACCACCCGCCGCCGAAGCTCTCCCGCTGCCGGGAAATCCGCTCGCGCTGTTCCTCTGCTTCGCCGAGTCCGGACCACGCGCCCCAGGCGATGGACTGCCCCGGCAGTCCCATGGCGCGCCGATGGGCCGCGAGTTGATCCAGAAACGCGTTGGCGGCCGCGTGATTCGCCTGGCCCGCGTTGCCCAGCGTGCCGACTATGCTCGAAAAGAGTACAAAAAGGTTCAGGTCCAGGTCCACGGTGGCGCGGTGCAGGTGCCAGGCCCCGAGCATCTTGGGCCACAATACCGTTTCGAACCGTTCCCAGTTCTGATTGCCCAGGGCGCTGTCCGACAGGGCGCCCACGCTGTGGATGATCCCGGCGAGTGGGGGAAGGTTCCGACCCATCCGTTCCAGCATGGCGTCCACGGCGTCCGTGTCCGTCACGTCCGCGATCTCCACCTCGACCGTGAACCCCCGGTTCCGCAACGCGGCGATTGCATCCTCCGTTTCAGGATCGGGGTTCCGCCTGCCGTTCAGGACGATCGTGCCGGCACCGTGATCGGCAAGCCATTCGGCAAGGGCGCACCCGATCCCGCCCATGCCGCCGGTTACCAGGTATGTCCTGTCCTCCCGCAATCGCCTACGTTCGAAGGGCGATCCGGCAAGCACGATCTTGCCCACGTGCCGCGCCGCCCGCATGTACTTGATGGCCGGCCCCGTTTCGGTCAGGGACCAGCGGCTGTGAATGATGGGTCCTATTTCATCCGCCGCGAACCGTTTCATCACGATTCGGAGGGCATCCCCCGCCTCGGCCGGGTAGGATTCCTTCAACTCGTCCAATTTGAGAATGTTGTAGGAGACGTCCGGCCGAGTGGCCGCCATTTCTTCCTCGCTCAGGATATCCATCCTCGAAAGCTCCACGAACCGGCCGCCCTGGGCCAGGCAGGAAAGGCTCGCGTCGATAAATCCCGGTCCCGTCAGACTATTGAGTACCACGGTCACGCCTTCGCCGTTCGTGGCGTCCATGATCTGCTGCCCAAAGGCCGTCTGCCGGCTGTCGAAGACGTGGGTCACCCCAATGGACCGGAGGTAGTCCTGTTTCGGGGCGCTCGCCGTGGCGTATACTTCCGCGCCGGCGGCCTGTGCCAGTTGAATGGCGGCCAGTCCGACGCCACCCGCCCCTGCGTGTATCAACACCCGGTCGCCCGGGTTCAGGCCCGATGCCTGGTAGGAAAGTTCCGCCGAAACGAAAGCGGTCGGTATCGTCGCAAGGGATGCCGCCGGGATGCCTTCGGGAGCCGGAACGACCATGGCTTCCGGGGTCACCACGTCGGAACCGAAGGTGCCGAATCCCAGGCATACCACGCGGTCGCCCGGCGAGACGGTCGAAACCTTCGTCCCGACGTCCATGACCCGGCCGCAAGCTTCTCCGCCAAGTAACCCCTCGTCGATCACGTTGATTGCCCGGAAAACATCCCAGAAGTTCAGACCGGCGGCTTCCACGGCCACGCGAACTTCATTTGGTTCCAGGGAACGGTCCGGAATCGGGTCGGCCTGTAGTCCTTCCAGCGCGCCGCCCGGGTCCGGTTCTACCAGCCAGCCCGACTCGTCGGACAGGCTGAGCCGTTCGGGGACGTCGCCTGCACGAACCAGGCGGGCGGCCTGGCGGACACCCAGGCGATAGGCGATGTGGGTCTCGGGGTCGGGGTACATCAGTTCGTTGACGAGCTCGTCAATCGGCGCTTCCGAACCGGGATCCAGATCGATCATCCTCGCCTGCAGGTGAGGCGTTTCCCGCGCCATTACCTTGCCTATCCCCCAGAGCGTCGCACCGGCCAGCTCCCCTCCCCGCTCTTTCTCGAGCACCTGTGCGCCCCGGGTAATAAACCAGGTCCCCGTCTCAGGCGTCAGGTCGCCGTCCAATACGCCCTGTACCAGGGCCAGGGCACTCCCGGTCGACCGCTTCGTATCCTGTGCCAGTTGTTCCGTCGTGGACTGCGCGCCGTGTCCGACGAGCGACGCGAGATGCACCACGCCCTTGATGGGAGGACCGGAAGCCAAACCATCCAGCAACGACTTCCACGCCTCACGCTGCCCCATATCCAGCGCTGCCTCTATTACTCCGGCTCCGGATTCGGCCGGCGGTACATCTTCACCGGAGCGCTCCCGTACCAGGATCACGGTCTGGTTGTCAGACGCCAGGCCTTGGGCCAGTTCCTCACCGGTGCCGCCCTGGTCCGCAGCCAGTATCCACGTACCGGGCAGCTCGTCCACCACGGGCGGCCCCTGGGCCAGGATGACGCCCCGGTCGGGCTGCTCGCCGCTTTCCGATTTCGCAACGCCGAGGACTGCCGTATCCACAAAACCCGCGTCCCCGAGCGCCTGGCGCCAGACGGCCGGGCCCGCCAGGGCGTGGTGAGGCCGGTATTCATCGGCGAATCTCCACCAGCCGTCGAGCTGGCCGAAGGTGAGATCGAGCCAGCCCTGCCCTCTCAGGTTCTCGAGGGCAAGCAGCTGTCCCGACGGTGCAAGCAGTCTGCGGCAATGCGTCAGCGTAATATCCAGGTACCGGGTGGCGTGCAGCACGTTGGACGCGATGAGCAGGTCGTAGCCGTGGACATCATAGCCCTGTTCCACGGGGTCTTTCTCGATGTCCAGGACCCGGTACTCGATTGCAGCATCGCTTCCGCCGAAGCGATCCTCCGCTTCGCTGAAAAAGCCCGCGGAGATGTCGGTATAGGTATAGTCGTATCCTTCCGGCGGGAGTTCGGGAAGTACCGAAGCGGTGGCCGAACCGGTACCCGCGCCGATTTCCAGTATCCGCAGGCGGCGGCCCTGGGGGATTCCGCTCAGCAGCGCGGCGACGGCGTCCGCGAGCATGCTGTTCGCCGCGCGCGCCACCGGTGCCTTTCGGTAGAGATCCGCTGCGCTCGGCTCGCCGCTGCTGAACAGCAAGGTCAATGGGTCCATCTTTCCGAGGAGCACGTCCGCCAGGGCGCCACCGCTGCGGCGGAAGAGGCCGGTCTCGTTTGAACCGTGGGCGTGGCGGTCCCCGAGTTCTGCCGCGGCGCTGTCGGGATCCGGCGATACTTCATCCGGCAAACGGTCTGCCGAACCCACCCGTACTACGAATTCGCCGCCGTCTTCTTCCAGCATGCCGGCGAAAGCCAGCATCTCCAGCATTCGCCTGAACAGCCTACGATGTTCATCGCCGACCTTCAGGCGCTGACGAAGAGCTTCCGGTTCAACCCTGTCGCCCGATTCGCGGTTCCACCCCAGTCTGTCGAGGGTAAAAACCGCATAGCTTCGAGCCAGTAGTTCCAGGTCATCGAGCAAAGCGGTCCGGGCAACGGCCTCCACGCCTTCGGCTGCAAGGTAAGCCGTGAAGGAATTCGAACGCTCGGCGATGGCGGACGGCGCGGTGAGGAAGTCGGCGGGCGGCATGCCAGGGGGAAGCAAACGATCCCGCCAGACCACCTCGTAGAGGAGGTCCTCCACGCCTTCCACCGCGGAAAGCAGGGCCGCCCGGGTCGCTTTCTTTATCGCGTACCCGCGGATCCCGCCGACCGGGGATCCGCTCGCGTCGTAGAAGAACAGATCCCCTGTCAGCACCTCGGGCGAATCTTCCGTCCCGTTTTCCTGAACCGTCCCACGCGAATCCTTCCTCAGGCGAAAGTGGCAGATCAGATTGTCCCGCATTCGGGACGTAAACCACATTCTCTCCCAGCCGAAGGGCAGATAGGTTGTTCCTTCCTGGGGATCCGACAGCCTGTTCGCCGCCGACATGACCTGGAAGCATCCGTCGAGGAGGAGCGGGTGAACGAACAGACCTTCCGGGTCGATCGCTTCTGGCAGGGAGATTTCACCGAGGGCCTCTCCATCGCGGGACCAGACTGTTTTCAACGTTCGGAACGATGGGCCGAGTTCGATCCCGGCCGCTGCCTTGGCGCGGTAGAATGAGGGCACGGCCACCGCGGACAGGCTGGTCTTGAGTCCCTCCAGGTCCAGGGGAGGGACTTCCTCGGGATCCCGGGTGCTCAATGACATCCTGCATTCCGCGTGCAGCGTCCATTCCCCGCCCGATTCACCCTGGCTGAGGATCTGAACCCGGCGCGGTGACGGCCCCTCGTCGGGATCCACAAGTAACTGTACCTTGCGCCCGGCTGCACCCGGATCTTCATCCTCTTCGCCGACAAAGAGCAGGGGATTGAGCAACTGCATGTCTTCGACGACCGCGTGACCGGTCCTTTCGTTCCGCCCCGCCGTTACCGCCATGGCGCCCAGAAGGGCACCCGGCGCCAGCAACTGGCCGAATACCCGGTGGTCCTGCATCCATCCGGGATCGGTGGGGTAAAGGTCGGTCTCGAAGGTGATTTCGCCCCGGGCGGATTCGTGCCTGACTCCCAGCAGGGGCAGTCCCGCGGCCGGCCCGGCCGGCCTCCGTTGCCTGGACGTATCGACCCAGTATCGCTCACGCTGGAAGGGATAGCCCGGCAGGGCGATCCGGCGACGCTCCTCACCGGAAAACAGTCCCTCGAACCTTAGGGGAAGTCCTGCTTCGTAGGCTCCGGCCACAGCGGAGACGAAGGCGGCATCGGTTACCTCGGCGGGGATATCCCGGGATGGCCTGCGGAGACTCGCCAGCGCGGGAGGCGGTCCGGTCGTCTCAGGCGACTCGGGCCAGTTGAGGGATATCATGGGCCCGAGTACGGCGTGGGGACCGATCTCGACGACGGCCTCCACGCCCAGTTCCGCAAGAGTCTGCACCGCGGCTCGGAACTGGACGGGATTCCGCATCTGCCTGCGCCAGTAACTGCCGTCTAAACGCATATCCGTGTCCAGGATCCCGCCGGTCAGGGTGCTTACGAAGGTACCGGACGGAGTGGCGACCTCGACGTCAGACAGCGACGCTGCCAACGGGTCCATCGCCGGTTCGATCAAGTCGCTGTGATAGGCGGGGCTATTCCGTAGACGCAGTACGCGGACTTCTTCCTTTTCAAAGTGCTCCATGATCGACGCGACCTTCGATTCCGGTCCGCTCACCACCTGCTGCGTCCCGTTGTCCGCGGCGATACAGAGTCCCGGACCGTCGGATCCGGAATTCAACTTATCCACGACCTCGGAGATCCGCGATGCTTCTGCGAATACCGCGGCCATGGCGCCTTTCTCGGGCAGCGCCGAAACCAGTTCGCCCCGCGTCGCGGCAAAACGCAACCCGTCCTCCAGGCTGAATATCCCGGTTGCCTGGGCCGCGGCGATCTCGCCGAGGCTGTGTCCCAGCACCACGGTTGGCCGGATACCAAGACTCGACCAGAGCGCCGTCAGCGCGCATTCCAGGGCGTAAATGGCGGGCTGCGTCCATTTCGGATCGTCCAGGTCGCCGGCCGAAGCGTCGAGCCCGAACATGACGTCCAGCAGGGAACAACCACGGTCCGCGCTGATTATCCGGTCGCAGCGGTCCAGCACGTTCCGAAAAACCGGTTCGCTGTCATATAGAATCTTCCCCATGCCGGTCCACTGGCTGGCCTGTCCAGTGTAAGCGAAGGCCACCTGGGTTGGCGCTTCCACGAACGGGTTTGCACCATCGGGTGTACTGGATCCGGCGACGGCTTCCAGCCCTTCCCTCAGGGATCGGGCATCCCGGAACACGACGGCCGACCGGTTAGGGAAATGACTTCGGCCTACCGCGGCGGTCCATGCCATGTCGGACAGGAGTGGATCCGCGGCGGATTCCGTGGCGGCCCGACCGGTTGCATGTTCGTCGATCCATGCGACGTACCTGTCCGCAAGTTCGCGGAGGGTGTCGCCGGATTTACCGGAGAGCGGCAACATCCGAATCGGCCGATCTCCAGGGACTTCCGTAACGGTTTCTTCGGTATCTCCATCCCATTTGTACAGGGAAATCGCACGCGGAGGGCCGGCCGGCCATCCATTGTCCGTCGAATCCGCTGCCATGTCACGTGATGGTCGATATCCTTCCAACACGACGTGGGCATTTGTACCCGACCAGCCGAAGCCGCTCACCCCCGCACGGACGGGTCGATCAGGATGATCGGGCCAGGGCGTGGGTTCCGAGGTGACCTCGAGACGCATCCGGTCCCAATCCAGCTCCGGATTCGGCGTCTGAAAATGCAGGTGCCGGGGAATCGTTCCCTGGTTCATCGAGAGGATAACTTTGATCACTCCGGCGACCCCGGCAGCCGATTCCAGGTGTCCGATGTTGGTCTTCACCGAACCGATCAGCAGCGGGTGGTTCGCGTCACGGCCCCGGCCGTACACCTCGGCCGTGGCGTTGGCCTCGATCGGGTCGCCTACCTCGGTGCCCGTACCGTGCGCTTCCACGTAGTCCACCCCGGTCGGTCCGATTCCGGCTAGCCGCAGTGCGTCTTCGATGACCCGTTCCTGGGACTGGCCATTGGGTACCGTCAGTCCGGCGCTGGCGCCATCCTGGTTAACTGCCGTGCTGCGAATCACGCCCCAGATACGGTCGCCGTCCGCTTCCGCGTCCGCCAGCCGTTTCAGCGCCACGATTCCGCATCCTTCGCCACGTACGTATCCGTTCGCCGCGGCGTCGAAGGTCGCACACCGTCCGTCCGGCGATAGCATTCCGGCGTTGGCACGGAGCTCCAGCAGGCGGCCGGACAGGATCGTGTGCACTCCGCCCGCGAGGGCCAGGTCCGCTTCGCCCCGCTGCAGCCCCGTGACGGCCTGGTGCATGGCGACCAGCGAGGACGAACAGGCGGTGTCCAGCGCCATGGCCGGACCCTCGAGGCCCAGCACGTAGGCCACCCTCCCGATTGCCGTGTTGAACGAAGTGCCCGTGACGGTGTACAGGCTAGCGGCGGGTTCGGCGGTATCGCTGACGTCCAGGATCAGGCCGCGGTATTCATTGTTGCTGATGCCGGCATAGACGCCGGTCCGGGTACCTTTGAGCCGGTCGGGGTCGATACCCGCGTCCTCCAGGGCACGCCAGCTGGTCTCCAGCATGAGCCGTTGCTGCGGGTCCAGGAATGTTGCTTCGACTGGAGAGATGCGGAAAAACGAGGCGTCGAAGAGATCGAGTTCGTCGAGGTACGCGCCGAAGCGGCAAGCCTGGCTCTGCACGTCCGTATCGGGAAACAACTCGCCCACCCGGCCGATTCCCGATCCGGGGACCCCTTCCGTCACGGCGTTTTCTCCGCCATCGAGGAGGCGCCAGAATGCTGACAGGTCCGGGGCCCTGGGAAAACGACAGGCCATGCCCACAATGGCGATCTGCTGACCTGGCGGGGTGGCTTCCGGTTTTTCATATTCTGAATTACCGGATCGTCCGTCATTTAGACTGGAACGCAAGTCTGACGACATGTCCGTGCCCTTTCATCAGCAGGATATGATGCTGGGTTCAGTCGCTTTTGCCGAATACGGATTCCGGCGCTTCCGCCAACTGCCTGATCCGCTGCAGGAACCGGGCGGCGGGCGCGCCGTCCACGATCCGGTGGTCGAAGGTCAGGCTGAGCGCCATGATCCTGCGTATGCCGGTGGTATCGTCCGCCTCGTCGATCACGACCACCCTTGGCGCTGCCCGCCCCAATCCGAGGATGGCACACTGGGGACTATGAATGATCGGGGTGAAGGCGTCGATGTCGTACATGCCCAGGTTGGTCAGGGTGAAGGTTCCGCCCTCGATCTGGTCGAGCGTCAGTTTGGCTTGCTGCGCGGCCTGGATCAGCCGCTTCGATGCGGCAGAGATATCCCTGAGCGACTTGCCTGGAACGTCCCGGATCACGGGCGCGATCACCCCGGCGGCGGTGTCTACCGCAATGCCGATGTGAATCCTGTCGTTCAGCACGAC
>JAPOOT010000115.1 GCA_026713285.1 Gemmatimonadota bacterium
CAGTCTGATATGAGGTCGAAACCTCCCCTGGACCCCAGGGCCGAGAACCAGGGCGTCCAGATGTGGGCGGGGATGAGGCTGGCCATCGGGTCTGATTCGAGGGTGATCTCCAGCAGGTCCCGGGAGTCCAGACCCAGGATGGGCCTGCCGTCCGACCGGATATTGCCGATGGCCCCCAGCCGGGCCTGGATGGATTTTGCGGATTCGAATCCGGGGGCCAGAATGATATTGTGCACTTTGCGCACGCGGCCGAGCCGCTTGTAGATGTTGGAGATCTCGACCGTCAGCATGAAACGCACGGGCGCCCGGCAGGCGGCCGGTACCTGGTCCTGCATCGCCCTTTCGAGCTCGGGTTTCAGGCGGAACAAGCCCTCTTCGGCCGGCTGCAGTTTCTCTTCCAGCTCATCCATCCAACCCGGATGAACGAAATCCCCGGTACCCACCACCCGGATACCCTTCAACTGGGCCCACTTGTACACGTGCTCCAGGTTCAGGTTCTTGCTGGTCGCCCTCGAGTAATGGGAGTGGAGATGCAGATCGGCGTGGAAGGGCAAGGCGGCCCCCTATTCGTTGACCCATCGCGGATTCCGTCCTTCGGAAGCACCCCGTTCCAGGTCCTTCCGGCGTGCTAAGCGCCTGATGGAAAGATGGGGGAATTCACGGGTACGGGCAAGGAGTTTGTAAGGCGTGGGACGTGCAGTCAGGAAGCCGGAGTCTCGACCGCCTCGGCGGATTCCATGACCTGTCCTCTCAGCCTGTTCCGGGCGCGGGCCACGAAGGCGAGGCCGTCCTCGAGGATGTAGTAACAGATGGGTACGAGAATCAGCGTGATGGCCGTGGCGAAGAGCACCCCGAATCCCAGGGAGATGGCCATCGGTATGAGGAACTGCGCCTGGAGGCTCTTCTCCAGCAGGATGGGCGTCAGTCCCGCGAAGGTCGTGAGCGAGGTCAGCAGGACGGGCCTGAAACGGGCTACGCCCGCGTTGCGGATGATCTCGTGCAGATCCGCGCCCTCGCCTGCCCGTTCCCGCCCGCGGTTGATGAAGTCCACCAGCACCAGGCTGTCGTTCACCACGACGCCCGACAGCGCGACGATGCCGAACAGGGAAAGCAGCGAAATGGCGAATCCCATGATCAGGTGCCCCATTACGGCCCCCACGATGCCGAAGGGAATGACGCTCATGATGATCATGGGCTGCACGTAGGACTTGAACGGGATGGCCAGCAGTCCGTAGATCACGAGCAGTGCGACCAGGAAGCCGAAACTCAGGCTTTCGATGGACTCCTGCTGATTGCGCTGCTGTCCTTCGAGCGTGTAGGTCAGGTTGGGGTATTTCGCCATCAGCGAGGGCAGGTACGAAGTCGTGAGATCGGTCAGTATATCATTGGAGCTTGCGACGGCGTCGTCCACATCGGCGGTGATGGTGACTACGCGCTTCCGGTCCGTTCGCCGTATATTGGAATAGCCTCTGCCCATCTCCGCACGGGCGGCGAGCGAGAAGGGCACTTCGATTCCCGCCGGCGTCCGGATCCGCATGTTCTCCATGTCCCCCAGGGACCGTCTGTCCGATTCGGGATAGCGCACCATGACGCGGACGTCGTCCCGGCCCCGTTGGATCCTTTGCGCTTCCTCGCCGTAAAAGGCCTGCCGGACCTGCCGGGACAGACCCGCCATGGTGATGCCGAGGGCCTCGCCTTCGGGCGTGACGTGCAACCTGATCTCCTGCTTGCCGGGCCGGAAATCGTCGGCGACGTCCATGACGCCGTCGTAATTGGCCACCGTCCGCTTCAACTCGGCGGTCGCCTGCTGCAGGTCATCCGGATCGGGGCTGGACAGCTCGACGTTGATCGCCTCGCCCGCGTTGAATAGCGATGACGTGAACGAGAGTTCCACCACATCGGGAATCGGTCCGATCAATTCCCGCCAGTGGTTCACGACTTCTTCGCCGCTTATATTCCTGGTCTCAGACGGCGACAGGCCCAATACGACTTCCCCGATGTGGGACGACGTGGCGGAGCCGGTGAGACTTCCGGCGTTCTGTTGCGCCCGGGCGGCATTCGGTTGTTCGCCGATGGCCGCCATGATGTTTCGGATCACGTGCGTATCGCCCCCGGCATCGTCGCCGGACATCTCGCCGCCGAGTTGATTCTGCAGTTGAACGGCGCTGTCCTCGATCAGCGAAATGTACCGGTCGGTGACTTCCACGGGGGTCCCCTCGGCCAGGGTGAGGTGCGCCGAAACGAATTCGTTCTCTACTGGCGGGAAAAACACGAAACGGAGGATGCCGCCGGCCACGAGCCCGATGGTCAGGATGATCGCTCCCACCCCGATGGAAAGCGTGACGTACCGCCAGGCGAGCGCGTTCTTCAACAGGGGAACATATACGCCTTCCACGAAGCGCCGGAGCAGGCGGGACACGTTGTCCTGGAGTTCATGAAGCCACTTGTCGGCGTAGAAAAGCGTATGGTAAAAGGGCCTGACCAGGACGAAAACATGGGGCAGCGGACTTTCCTTGCGCTCCGGCTGTCCGCGGCGGAGGTGAGTCGGCAGAATGAGCAGCGATTCGACCAGGGAAAAGAGCAGCATGAGGATGATTACGATGGGGAAAACCTCGAAGAACTTCCCCATGAGCCCTTCCACGAAAAACATGGGCGAGAAGGCGACGATGGTCGTCAGGACCGCGAAGGTAATGGGCTTCGCGATTTCCTGCACACCCATCCGCGCGGCCGTGCCCGGCTCCACCCCCCTTTCCTGGTGCGCGTAGATGTTCTCCCCCGCTATGATGGCGTCGTCCACCACGATACCCAGTACCATGATGAAGGCGAAAAGCGAAAGCATGTTGATTGAAGCGCCCAGCAGCGGCATCATCCAGAAGGTGCCCAGGAAGCAGATGACGATGCCCAGGGCTACCCAGAACGCCAGCCTTATGCGCAGGAACAGCGCCAGGCAGAGAAAGACGAGCAGAAAGCCCAATTGGCCGTTGTTGACCATCAGGTCGAGCCGGCTTTCGAGGAGACGGGACTGGTCCTGCCAGGAGATCAGCTCGATGCCGCCGGGCAGTTCCGACTGCTTCTCGGCCACGTAGCGGTGCACGGCGCCGGAGACGTCCAGGATGTTCTCGTTGCCCACGCGGAATACCTTCACCAGGGCGGCCGGTTTACCGTCGAAACGGGAAAACACGTCCGTTTCGGCGAAGCCATCGACGACCCGGGCCACGTGGCTGAGCAGGAGGCGGGTGCCGTCGGACCGGGACCGCAGCACGATCCGGTCGAATTCGGGCCCGACCAGGGCCTGCCCCTTCGACCGAAGCAGGATCTCGCCGCCGGGTGTCTTCACCGACCCTCCCGGCAGGTCGAGCGAGGAACTGCGCACGGCGCTGACGACTTCGGAGAACGTCAATCCATAACGGCGAAGCGCGGCTTCCGACACCTCTATGGATATTTCGTACGGTCGTACGCTCGCAAGCTGCACCTGGCTGATTTCCGGCAGGTCCAGCAGGTCTTCCAGGATATCTTCTGCGAGCCGTTTCATGGAGGGCTCGTCCAGGTTCCCGGCCACGGCGACGTCGATGACCTGGCGCCTGAAGATGATCTCTTGGATCACCGGTTTCTCGGTTTCCTCGGGAAAAGTGTCGATGGCGTCCACGCGGGACTTCAGGTCGTGGAGCAGGGTGCGGGCGTCGGCGCCGGGGTCCACTTCGACCTGGATCCTGCCGACCCCTTCCGACGCGGTGGAGCTCAGTTTCTTGATGCCGTCCAGGTCCTGGATGGCTTCTTCCACCCGGACACAGACCGCTTCTTCCACTTCGGCCGGCGCCGCGCCCAGGTAGGGGACCGTGATGATGACGATATCGGTCTCGAACTCGGGGAAGATCTCGACCTTGATCCTGGAGATCATCAGCAGGCCGCCCACGATGATCGTCATCATGAGCAGGTTGGCCGCCACGTTGTTCCGGGCGAACCAGGCGAGCACGTAGTTCATCTGCCCGTACCTTCCTCTTCCTGTACGACGGTTTCGGCGGATCCCGTTTCAAGTACCCGTACTTCCATGCCTTCCACCTGGGTTTCTAGGGCGGAAAGGCAGATACGTTCTCCTTCCCGGATCCCGCTGCGGATGAGGACCTGGTCGTTTACTATCCGGAGTACGTCGACGTTCCGGAACCGCAGCCGGTTTTCATCATCGATAACGGCCACCCGGTTCTCGCCATGCATGGCCGTCCGGGGCAAGACCGTCACGTCCGGGTAACTTTTCCCCAGGATCTCGGCCTCGATGAACAGGCCGATACCCAGGGGCGGCCGGTCCGGATCCGTCCCGCGGCCGTAGGGGTTCTGGACCCTGGCCACCGCGTAGACCATCCGGCTCATGGGGTCGATCTCGCCTTCCATGCGGACCACCCTCCCATCCCACCGGTGTCGTCGGCCCGCGAACTCGGCACTGATCACGACCGGAGGGCCCGCTGACCTGGCCGTCTCACCTCGGAATTGCATGGGGGTGTCGAAGTAAGCCAGTTCCTCATCGGGAATAGGCAGCCGTATCTCGGCATAGTCGATCGCGTAGATGGTCGCCAGCGCATCGCCCCGCCGGAGGAACTGCCCCACGTCCACGTTCTTCGTCCGCATCCTGCCGGCGTAGGGCGCGCGGATTTCCGTCCGTTCCAGATTGAGCTTCGCCTGTTCCAGTGCCGCGACGGACGCTTCCAAATTGGCGCGGGCCTGGGCCAGCTGCGGTTCCCTCAGGACCAGCGGCATGGGCGCGCCCGAACCCAGTTGGCGCCACTCGTCCTGCGCCAGGCGGGCTTCCTCCTCTTCGATCTGCAGCGCGGTGGCAAACCGGGCCGTATCCGCCGCTGCCCGGGTGACCGCCAGTTCCGCGTCGCGCGGGTCGAGTCGCACCAGCAGCTCCTCACTTTCGAAGAACCCGCCGGGCGCGAAGGACGGCGAAACGTAGACGATCAGACCGTCCGTCTCCGCCGAAAGCGCGCTCTCGGTCCTCGGGATCACGGCGCCCTGGGACCGCACCGTAAGCCGGACCGTGTCCAGGGTCGCGGTGGTTGTGCGCACAATCGGAGGCGGGACGACCGGCGGCTTGCTTTCCACCACGGGTCTGCTGCGTACCAGGAATACGAGGACCAGCACCGATCCCGCGACGATGGCGAGCGGCAGGAATGTCTTGACCCATCTGTTCATCCGTTACTCCTGTATTTCCCCTGTTTCCGTTATCCTGCGTTCGAATCCGCCGCCGAGGGCCAGATAGAGATCCACCCGGGCGTCCAGCCGTTGACGCCGCACGGCCAGGTATTGACCCTCGGAATCGAAGGCGCGCCGCTGGGCGTCCAGCATGGTAATCACGTCGCTCAGTCCGCCATGGTACCGCGACTCAGCCAGTTCGCGGGCGGCCGCGGCCTGCGTCGAGGCTTCCAGCAGCGCGGCTTCCCGCTGTTTCAGCAACCCGTCCGCCACCAGGGCGGACTCCACCTCGCCGTAGGCGCGAAGGGCCTGGCCCGCGAAGTTCGCGAGGACCTGGTCCCGGCTGGCCTCGGCAAGGTCCACGCCCGCGCTCAGACGTCCGCCCTGGAACAGGGGCTGCAGCAGGCTGGACACGAGGCTCCAGACGATGAAATCGCCATCGAGCAGGTCGGTCAGCGACGCCGTGGACGATCCTCCCGAACCGGTCAGGCGTATGGCCGGATACCGCGCCTTCTTCGCGACGCCGATACGGGCTCCGGCCGCCGCGAGTTGCCGCTCGGCCAGCATCAGGTCCGGCCGTCGCGCGATGAGATCGGCGGGCAGTCCCGCGGGTACGGCGTCGGGTACCGGGGGCAGGTCGGATGCAACCGTCAATTCAGCCGATGGATACCTGCCGAGGAGTATTTCCAGCTGGCGTACCGCGCTGTCATACTGCTGCATGCGCTGCAGGACCACCGCTTCCGCCGTGGCCACGTTGGACCGCGAAAGACGCAGGTCGAGGGACGGCCTGAGTCCTCTCGCGTACCGGTTTTCGATCCGTTCATTCACTACCTGGAAATTGTCCCTGGTGGCCCGTGCAAGCTCCAGCTGCCTGTGGGCTTCTATGGCGGCGAACCACGCCTTAGCGGTTTGCCCGGCAACGGACGACCGGGCTCCGTACAGGTCGGCCTGCGAACCCTGCAGATCCGCCAGCGCGGCGGCCTTGTCGTCGCTCAGCCGCCCCCACAAATCGATTTCCCAGTTGATGTTGGTGGACACGCCGTAATTTGTCGTTGTCGTATTCAAAACACCGCCGTTGCCGCCGGGAATGGGAAACCCGATGAAGTTTCGGCGCGTTCTGGTACGGCTGAAGTCCAGGCTCACCTGGGGGAGCAGGGGCGCGCCGACTATCCGTGCCTGGGCCCGGGCGGCCCGCATCCGGCCGGTGACCGTCTTGAGTTCGAAATTGCGTGAAAGGGCTTCGTCGATGAGGGCATCCAGCCTGGTGTCGCTGAAGCCGGTCCACCAGCCGGACCCGACCGGATCGCCGCCAGGCGCCGAGGCGGTCCACCGGGCCGGGAGGTCGGTATCAAGTGTGGGATGCTGCAACTTCGGAGCCGAAGCGCAACTCAAAACCAGCGCCGCGGACGCGAGCAAGGCACCTGCCGATCGCAAGAAACACCCCTGTTTGATGGTGGAAACGGTACGCCGTACTTGCCGAACCGGACGTAAAGCGAACAACAAAGGGAAACTCCAAATAACCCGGGTATCAGTCAAGGCATTTAGTAGTTGGAACACCCGCCGGACCAAACCATGCGGATCATTTCATATATCAGTTGCAATTCATCGGAAGATCCCTAATATGGTATGCGCTGAAACGGGATGGGGATCGACTGCGGCTGGAACCGGAAAGTGAAGGCGTCGGACTATGGCTGGTCGGACTATGGCTGGCGGACCGCGCGAGGCGCAAAGACCATTCGTACTCTGGCTCACCGGTCTGTCGGGGTCGGGAAAGAGTACCATCGCGGACCGGATCTACACGAGACTTAAAGAAAAAGGAATCAAGGCGGAGCGGCTGGATGGCGACGAAATACGGGCCGTTTTTCCCGACACGGGTTTCGACAGGGCGGCACGCATGGCTCATATCGCACGCGTGGGTTATCTGGCGTCGGTCCTCGAGCGGAACGGCATCTGTACGATCGTGTCCCTCATTTCACCTTACAGGGAAGCCAGGGACGAAGTCAGGCAACGCTGCGGCCGGTTCATCGAAGTGCACGTTTCCGCTCCCCTGGAAGTATGCGAGGAACGGGACGTCAAGGGACTGTACGCCAAATCGAGGCGGGGCGAAATCAGAGGATTTACTGGAATAGACGACCCCTACGAAGAACCGGTAGAGCCGGAACTCCATATCGACACTTCGCGGCTGACGGTCGCAGATTCCGAGGCGCTGGTCATGAACCACATCGCGTCCTGTCTGTAGGTGCATGTTTTAACTGTAGACGCATGTTTTTCATGTGCACCGCGTTCCCGTCGAGAAGTTCAATGTGGAAGACGTGAAAAAGGCGATGAGAAAAAATCGCTAAAGAAGAAAGCACTGAGTTTCAAACACATTCATTTCATTCTGTCAGCCGGTTGCTGATCCATCCATGCCCAAGTATTCCATTTCCCACCTGATGCAGCTCGAAGCCGAGAGCATCCACGTCATGCGCGAAGTCGTCGCCGAATTCGAACGGCCGGTGATGCTGTATTCGGTCGGGAAGGATTCCTCGGTCATGCTGCACCTC
>JAPOOT010000306.1 GCA_026713285.1 Gemmatimonadota bacterium
GGCGAAGTGAAAACACCCATCCTGAAAAACCGTCCCCGGCCCGTATCGGAAAAGCGTCTGAGCCTGATGCTCACGCCCGAGGACATCGCGAATACGGTCGTATTCGTCCTTTGCCAGCCCGCCCACGTAGTCATACCCGAGATGTGGGTCATGCCCGCCTACCAGGTATCGGCGCAGCCCCTTCCATGACACCCTTCCTGAGCGCGGCATCGGGTCTCTCCCAGGTTCATGGAAGGCCTGTTTGCGATTGACAGCGACCCGGCGTTGGCGTAATTTCGAAAGGGCACTGAAGCCGGCCGGGATCTCGATCGCGATGGCGGGGTGAGTTCTCGCCGTATCCGATGCCTCGGCCGGTTTTGAGACCGCGTCCGGCCTGTAGCCGCGTCCGGACCTGTAGCCGCGTCGACCTTTCCCTTGCCATCCACACCTTATACCATGAACGGTCCGACAGAATCCGTCATCCTGCTGGTTGAAGGTTCCTCCCGCGGCCGGGACGAAAAACACTACGGCCTGACTCAGCGCGGTTACCAGGTGATCGCCGTGGAGAGCAGCGACCATGCGCTCAATGTCCTTGCCGCGGAATCCCCGGATGTCATCATATCGGACCTCAGCGCACCGGGCATAGACGGTCTGCGCCTGATGGGCGTCGCACTCGGCAGGAATCCGGAGGTCGGCGTAATCCTGATGACGGAACCCGGTTCCATGGGCCTGGCCGTCGCCGCCATGAAGGAGGGAGCCTACGACGTACTGGAAACACCCGTGTACGTTGAAAAGCTCGCGGCAGAAATCGAAAAGATCCTGGACCGGCAGCGCATCGTTCAGGAAAACCGGAAACTCCTGCACCAGTTGGACAACCGGTATGGGTTCGAGAACATCGTGGGACGGTCCGCGTCCATGCAGCGCATACGAGAGCAGATTCTGCAGATCGCCGATACCCAGTCCACGGTGTTGATCTTCGGTGAGAGCGGCACTGGCAAGGAACTGGTGGCCCATGCCCTGCACCACGGCAGTTCCCGCCGGAACAAGTCCTTCGTGCCCGTATTCTGCAACGCCCTCTCGGAAGGGGTGATCGAAAGCGAACTGTTCGGCCACGAAAGAGGCGCTTTCACGAATGCGGTCAAGACGTACAAGGGACGGTTTGAACTGGCTGACGGCGGCTCGCTTTTTCTCGACGAGGTGGGTGAACTTGCGCCGTCCACGCAGGTGAAGCTGCTGAGGGTCCTGCAGGAACGCAAGTTCCAGCGGGTGGGCAGCGGGAACTGGCTCAGGACGGACACGCGGGTCATCGCGGCGACGAACCGGGACCTGGAAGCCGAAATCGAAAACGGGCGCTTCCGGGAAGACCTCTATTACCGACTGAGAGTCGTGACCATCTCTCTTCCTCCCCTGCGAGAGCGTAAAGAAGACCTGCCCCTGCTGATCGATCACTGCATTCGACGCTTCAGCGAACGGGAGAACAAACCTATCGAGCGTATCGACCCGCAGGCCCTGGAATTGCTGTCGACCTACCACTGGCCGGGAAACGTGCGGCAACTGGAGAACTGCATCGAGGGCATGATCGTCATGGGCACCGGGAAAACGCTGACCGTGGAGGACGTCCCGGAATTCATACGGCATACCCGGCCGGAATCGCCTTCGGTCCATTTGAACGACGATCCGGAGCGCCAGGACGGTATCTCGCCGGATTTCATCCGCTACCTGGCGGGGAAAATCGCCGAACAGCGCAACGTGCCCGTGCGAAGCCTCACCGACGGAGCCCTGGCCGTACTTTCCGCGATCGACTGGTCGGAGGACGGCGGATCGTTGCGCCGCTGTCTGGAAACCATGGTTTTGCTCGCCGACGGGGCCGCCCTGGACGTGGAGGACATCCCGGCGGAGTTTCTGCCCGTCCGGTCCGGCCGTCCCGAGGTGGGTGGAGAGGACGCGGACGGGGTGGACATCAGGGTGGGCATGTCGATGAAGGAAAGCGAACGGCGGCTGATCGCCGCGACCCTGGCCGCATGCGGCAGGAACAAGGCGCGGACCGCGCGGGTACTGCAGATCGGCCAGCGCACCCTCTTTCGGAAAATAAAGGCCTATCACCTGGAGTAGCGTTTGCCGATGAGTCCCGCATTGGAAGGTCGGACGATACTTGTCGTCGACGGCGAAGAAGACAGCCGGCGCCACGCGGCGCGCATCCTGCGGGATGGGGGGTACGACGTGCAGGAGACCGGCGCCGCGGCCGAGGCGCTGAGCGCGATGAGGAAGGACCCGCCGGATGCCGTCCTCATCGATCTCGCCCTGAGCGACGCCGATCCGGAACGATTGATACGCACCATTTCGGGGAAATACCCCGATATCGATATCGTTCTCACCACGCGGCAGCGCAAGGCGCCCGGCCAGTACCGCCGGCTCGACGTCAGCGACTATATCGAGAAACCGGCCGATGCCGGGGAACTGTTGACCAAGATGCGCATGCTGGACCTGCGCCGTGAGTTTCACCGGCGGTTCCAGCTCGTGGGCAGGGACGGGCGCTTCATCGCCGCCATGGAATCGGTGCTCCAGGTGGCGCCCACGGGGATCCAGGTCCTGCTCACCGGAGAAAGCGGCACCGGCAAGGAGGGATTCGCCCGGGCGATACACCACTACAGCGATCGACGGGACGGGCCCTTCATTCCTATAAACTGCGGCGCCATTGCCGAAGGCGTGTTGGAAAGCGAGCTGTTCGGCCACGAAAAAGGCGCGTTTACAGACGCCAAGGGCCAGCGTAAGGGATACTTCGAACAGGCCGACGGCGGCACGCTGCTTCTCGACGAAATCGGCGATATGCCCCGTTCCACACAGGTGAAGCTGCTGCGCGTCCTGGAGCAGCAGGAGTTCATCCGGGTCGGCGGCTCGACACCGGTGAAGACCGACGTCCGCCTGGTCGCCTCGACCAATCGGGATCTCGCGGAGGACATCAGGGACGGGACGTTTCGCCAGGATCTATACTACCGGCTCAACGCGGTGAACATCCACTTGCCCGCGCTGCGTGAACGCCGCGAGGACATTCCCAGGCTGATTCACCACTTCATCCTCGCGGCGCAGGAAAAGCACGGCGTGTCACCTCCCGTCTTCACGGAGCAAGCCCTGGCGACCCTCAAGGACTACGAATGGCCGGGCAACATCCGGGAACTGCGGCACCTGGTCGAGTCCCTCGTGGTCACGTCGGGCAAATCCAGGATCGAAGCGGAAGACCTGCCGGACGCGATCTACACGCCGCCCATGGATAACCGCGCCCTGCCCGTCCCGCAGCACCGGAACCCGGAAGACATGGACCGGGAGATGTTCTACAAGATCCTCTGGCAGATCCTGACCGCCATCCACGAGCTCCCCGCCAAGATCTCCGCGGCCATTGGCGGCCGAGGCCCCGAAGTACTTCCCGATCGATTTCAACTGCCGCCCCCGGGAGAAGCGGACCAGGACGACGGACCGCCCCCGGGGGAAGCGGGACCGGGCTTCGAACGGCCGGCCGAGGTGGTGTCGGGCGATGACGAACTGGACCGGCTGCGCTCGATGGAAGACTGGGAGCGGGAGGCCATCCGGCGGGCGCTAGAGCGCAATGGCGGACACAGGGGCCGGGCCGCCCGGGAACTCGGCATCAGCGAGCGGTCAATCTATCGTAAGATCCGGGACTACGGCCTGGACGAATTCGCCTGATCCTTTCAAGCGATGCGCCCGGCGAAAA
>JAPOOT010000325.1 GCA_026713285.1 Gemmatimonadota bacterium
CATGTCGAAGGAAAGATTCGAGCGTACCAAGACCCACGTGAACATCGGCACGATCGGTCACGTGGACCACGGCAAGACGACGTTGACGGCGGCCATCACCAAGGTGCTGGCGGATCAGGGTCTGGCCGAGTTTCAGGATTACGACCAGATCGACAACGCCCCCGAGGAGAAGGAGCGCGGCGTCACCATCAACGTGCACCACGCCGAATACGAGACCGCCAACCGGCACTACGCCCACGTGGATTGTCCCGGACACGCCGATTACATCAAGAACATGATCACCGGAGCGGCCCAGATGGACGGCGCCATCCTGGTGGTCTCCGCCGCAGACGGGCCCATGCCCCAGACGCGCGAGCACATCCTGCTGGCCAGGCAGGTCAACGTGCCCGCCATCGTCGTCTTCCTGAACAAGTGCGACCAGGTCGATGACGAGGAGCTCCTCGAACTCGTCGAGCTCGAGGTCAGGGAGCTGCTCTCCTCCTACGATTTCCCCGGCGACGACATTCCCGTGATCAGGGGGAGCGCCCTGCTGGCCATGGAAGGCGAGGCGGGCTCCGACGCCGCCGCGCCCATCGCCGAACTCATGGAAACCGTGGACGAATACATCCCCACCCCGGTCAGAGACGAGGACCGGCCCTTCCTCATGCCCGTGGAGGACGTCTTCTCCATTACGGGTAGGGGTACCGTCGGCACCGGACGCGTGGAGAGCGGCGTCATCAACAAGAACGACGAGGTCGAGATCATCGGCATCAAGGACACACGCAAGACCGTCGTCACAGACATCGAGATGTTCCGCAAGTTCCTCGACGACGCCAGGGCGGGCGACAACGTCGGACTGCTCCTGCGCGGAGTGGACAAGGAAGCCCTCGAACGCGGACAGGTCGTCGCCAAGCCCGGGTCCATCACGCCCCATACCAGGTTCAAGGCGCAGGTCTACGTCCTCAAGCAGGAGGAAGGCGGAAGGCATACGCCCTTCTTCAACAACTACAGGCCCCAGTTCTACTTCCGTACCACGGACGTGACCGGGTCGGTCTCGCTGCCCGCAGGCGTGGAAATGGTCATGCCCGGGGACAACGTCGACATGGAAGTCAATCTCATGCAGCCCATCGCCATGGACAGGGAACTGCGCTTCGCCATTCGCGAGGGCGGAAGAACCGTCGGCGCGGGCGTCGTCATCGAAGTCATCGAGTAACAGGGGAGAAGGAGGCCGCAATGGCCAACCAAACGGATCAGAAGATCAGGATCAGGTTGAAGGCCTGCGACCACGCCATGCTGGACAAATCTGCCAGGGAAATCACCCAGGCGGCACAGCGGGCCGGCGCCCGGGTCATGGGACCGATACCGCTGCCGACGAAACGAACCGTATATACCGTCCTGCGCTCTCCCTTTATTGACAAGAAATCACGGGAACAGTTCGAAACGCGTGTGCACAAGCGGCTTATCGATATCTATGACACGTCACAGCAGACGGTGGACGCGCTCCTCAAGCTGGACCTGCCCGCCGGCGTGGACGTGGAAATCAGGGTGTAGGAGTTTCTACGATGAGCAGTCTCGACGGACTGATCGGAAGAAAAATCGGGATGAGCCAGGTCTTTGCCGAGAACGGCGACGCGGTACCTGTCACGGTGATCGAAGCGGGGCCGTGCTACGTCACCCAGGTAAAGACGCTGGAACGGGACGGCTACGAGGCGGCCCAGATCGGATTCGACCCGAAGAAGGAGAAGCAGACTACCGGACCGCTGAAGGGCCACTTCAAGAAGGCGAAGGTCGATCCGCAGCGGGTCGTTCGCGAGGTCGCGGTGGACGATGTCCAGTCCTGTGAAACCGGTCAGGTGTTCGGCGCCGGCATTTTCGAGACCGGCGAACTCGTGAACGTGACGGGATATTTCAAGGGACGGGGATTCCAGGGCGTCGTCAAGCGACATGGTTTCCGGGGCGGCGACAAGACCCGGGGACAGAGCGACCGCGTGCGCCATCCGGGATCGATCGGACAGAGCGCGACGCCGTCCAAGGTTTTCAAGGGAACCCGTATGGGCGGCCGGATGGGCAACAAGCGCGTGACGGTCCGGAACCTGCAGGTAATCGGCGTGGACGCCGAGAAGAACATCCTACTGGTCAAGGGAGCGGTCCCGGGCCACAGGAACGGATACGTATTGATCAACCGTGCCGGGTAAGCATTCGGCGCGGGACCTGGAAGGCTAAGGTGGGAAAAATCATGCCGGTAGCGAGATTGTTCAACAGCGACGGGACGGAACAGGGTCGGATCGATCTTGAAGAATCGGTCTTCGGCATATCCGCCAACGCCCACGCCATGTATGAAGCCGAGAAAATGTACCGTGCCAACCAGCGCCAGGGAACGGCCAGCGCGCAAACCCGGTCGGAAGTGTCCTATACCGGCAAGAAGATGTTTCGGCAGAAGGGCCTTGGCCGGGCGCGCATGGGCTCCCGACGGTCCCCGACCCGCATCGGGGGTGGCAGGGCTCACGGGCCCACGCCCCGCAGTTACCGTTACGAGATCCCGAAAAAGGTGCGGCGGCTCGCGCTGAAGTCCGTGCTTTCGACGCGGGCGCAGAGCGGTTCGGTACTCGTAATCGATTCGCTTGAGTTCGATGCGCCCAGGACCCGGCAGATGGTTTCCGTGCTTTCGAACATGCGCGTGAACGACCGGAAGTGCCTGGTCCTCATGGACCGGAACGACGACGCCGTGTACAAGTCATGTCGGAACATTCCCGACGTGCGCATCAACGTGGCCTCGGACGCTCACGTGCATGAGATACTGCGCAGCGAATGCCTGATCTTTACCCGCGAGGGGCTGAAGCAGGTAGAGGAGGCGTTGAAATCATGACGAAAGAACCGCGCGCCGTCGTGGCGCGGCCCCTGGTAACGGAAAAGAACCATGTCCTTCAGGAAGAGCAGAACAAATACGTGTTCGAAGTGGCCAGGGATGTGAACAAACTGGAAATCAAACGGGCCATCGAGGAGATTTTCGACGTACGGGTCGAGTCCGTGCGCACGCTTCGCATGAAGGGCAAGGTGAAGCGTCTCGGCCGTTTCGAGGGCCGGCGTCCCGACTGGAAGAAGGCCATCGTGAAACTAGCCGACGGAGACATGATCGACCTGTACACGAGCGCTTGATTACCCGGGCGTGCCCGGTCACGCCCGGGCACGCCCGGTTTCCCTGGCCGCGCCTGGCGCGTGTCCGGGCCGGCGCATGAAGAGGAAGACGAGCTATGGCGGTACGTACATTCAGACCCAAGACACCCGGCCAGCGGTTCAAGACCGTAGCCTCCTTCAAGGAGATCACGAAGGAGACGCCGGAGTCCTCCCTGGTCCGTCCCCTGAAGAAGTCGGGCGGCCGGAACAACCTGGGACGCATGACCGCCCGGCACCGCGGTGGCGGGCACAAGCGGCGATACCGGGTCATCGACTTCCGGCGCGACAAGGTCGACATCCCGGCCAGGGTACATGCCATCGAGTACGATCCGAACCGTTCGGCGCGCATTGCGCTGCTGTACTACGCGGACGGCGAGAAACGCTATATTCTCGCGCCTCACGGCCTGGCGGTGGGACATACGGTCACGTCCGGCAGCCGGTCCGAGATCCGGAGCGGCAACCATATGCCGCTGGAGGACATACCCCTGGGAACCATGCTGCACAACATCGAACTTTCACCGGGGCGCGGGGGCCAGCTCGTGCGCTCCGCCGGCGGAGCCGCCCAGTTGATGTCGCGAGACGGCGGCTTTGCCCAGTTGCGCCTGCCTTCCGGAGAAATCAGGCGGGTACCCGTTGCGTGCTCCGCCACGATCGGCCAGGTAGGCAATACGGATCACGAGAACATATCGCTCGGCAAGGCCGGACGCTCCCGCTGGCTGGGGCGGCGCGGCTATTCCCGCGGTGTGGCGAAGAACCCCGTGGATCACCCCATGGGCGGCGGAGAAGGCAAGAGTTCGGGTGGACGGCATCCCGTGACTCCGTGGGGAAAGAAGACCAAGGGGCTGCGGACGCGGAAGAAGAACAAGAAATCGGATACGCTGATCATCAAGCGGCGAAAATAGTCAAGGGAACTTTGCGGGAGGCGATGATGAGTCGTTCGGTCAAAAAAGGACCGTACATCGACGGTAACGTCAAGAAGAAGGTCGACGAACTGAATCGTACCGGTGAGAAGCGGGTGGTCCGCACCTGGGCCCGCGCTTGCACGATCACGCCGGACTTCGTCGGTCATACCCTGGCCATTCACAACGGCAACAAGTTCATACCGGTCTACATCTCGGAGAACATGGTTGGCCACAAACTGGGTGAATTCGCGCCGACGCGCACCTACCGCGGGCACAGCGGACGGGTCACGGAGCGGTCTACACAACTGAAGTAAACCGGCTTTGACGAAGGGGAGAGCATAGCGATGGAAGCCCGTGCAACTGCGCGGCAGGTACGCGGCTCGGCACGCAAGATGCGCCAGGTGGCGGACATGATCCGCGGCCGGACCGTTCAGGAAGCGCTGAACATACTGCAATTCGTACCCAAGGCATGCGCCCGGCCTATCGAAAAGACCGTGCGGTCCGCCACGGCGAACGCCTTGAATGTCGACGACGAGCATACGCTGGATATCGAGGACCTGAAGATCAAGACCGTTTTCATCGACGGCGGACCGGTCATGAAACGCATCCATTACGGCCCCAGGGGCAGCGCTTCCACGATTCGGAAACGCACCAGCCATATCACCGTGGTGGTCGCGGACTAACCTGGCCTGGACCGGGCTGGCGCGGACGGGCCATTTACCGGGAAGTTCCGACAACAGGAGTTGACGACGTGGGTCAGAAAACACATCCGATCGGTTTTCGTCTTGGCGTGATCAAGACCTGGCAGTCCAACTGGTATTCCGACAAGAACATGGCGGAATTGCTCCAGGAGGACCTCATGATCCGCCGTTACGTCAAGAGCCGCCTTACGCGGGCCGGCATCTCGAAGGTCGAAATCGAACGAGCGCCGCAGAAGGCCACCATAACGATTCACACCGCCCGGCCCGGCATCGTGATCGGACGCAAGGGCGCGGAAGTGGACAAGCTCAGAGACGAACTCCAGCACCTGACCGGGAAAGAGATCTACATCAATATACAGGAAATCCGCCGTCCGGAACTGGATGCCCAGCTTATCGGCGACAGCATAGCGCGGCAGATCGAACAGCGGATCAGTTTCAGAAGGGCCATGAAGAAATCCATCACCGCGGCCATGCGCATGGGCGCCGAGGGTATCAAGATTACCTGCGGCGGCCGGCTCGGCGGCGCGGAAATGTCCCGGTCCGAATCTTTCAACGACGGACGCGTACCGCTGCACACGCTCCGGGCAGACATCGATTACGCCCGGTCCACCGCCCATACCACCTACGGGTGTATCGGCATCAAGGTGTGGATCTGCAAGGGCGAGATCATCAAGGGCGAAGAAACGCAATCTGGAACTGGCCGGGAATCGACGGTTTGAGTCGGTTGGTTGAGCGTGTCGGGTTCAGAGACAAGGTATCATTCGAGGAGACATCGAGATGTTAATGCCGAAGCGATTGAAATACCGGAAGCAACAGCGCGGCCGTATGACGGGCATCGCAACGCGCGGCGCCACGCTGGAATTCGGAGATTACGGTATTCAAGCGCTCGAGCCCGGCTGGATCACCAACCGGCAGATCGAAGCGGCTCGTATCGCGATGGTCCATCACATGCGGCGCGGCGGCAAAGTCTGGATCAGGGTATTTCCGGACAAGGTGCTCACGGAAAAACCCGCTGAAACGCGCATGGGCAAGGGGAAGGGCAGTCCCACCGGAAACTGGGTGGCCGTGGTGAAGCCGGGACGCAT
Organism: Gemmatimonadota bacterium; assembly: GCA_026713285.1. Lineage (GTDB taxonomy): Bacteria > JAAXHH01 > JAAXHH01 > JAAXHH01 > JAAXHH01 > JAAXHH01. Next base: position 5,842 of record JAPOOT010000325.1, read on the forward strand.
CCTCTTCGAACTGAGGGGCGTGGCCTCCGATATGGCCAGGGAATCCATCGCACTGGCCCAGCAGAAGCTGTCGATCAAGACCCGCCTGGTTACACGCGAGGATCTTTAGCGGGTCTGATCCCGAGGAAGGGAAGTGATGAAACTATACGAGCTTCGGCAATTGTCCGTACCGGAACTGCATGATCGGGTGGCCGAACTGAAGGAAGAGATCTTCAACCTGAATTTTCAAAAAGCGACGCGGCAGATGACGGATGCCAAGCGCATTTCGTCGTCGCGCCGGGAAATCGCCCGGATTCTCACGCTCCTGAACGAGGATGATCTCGACATCCGATCCATCCAGGCGGCGGACAATCAGAATCGGGCAGACGGACAGAGTGATCCGGGAGATGACGCATGAAGGAGCGGGGACACAGAAAGAACCGCGTGGGACGCGTGCTGAGCAACAAGATGGAAAAGACCGTCACCATCGCCGTGGAACGGACGGTGAAGCATCCCATGTACGGCAGGTATGTGCGGCGCACGACCAAGCTGACGGTCCATGACGAAGAGCAGACGTGCCGGATCGGCGACATCGTCCGGGTGACGGAAACACGTCCGTTGAGCAAGACAAAGCGCTGGCGCTTGACCGAGGTCGTCCAGCGCGCGGTACAGGTCTAGTTTTCCGGTGGCAGAAACGGAAGACGGTGAACGGGACGGAACCTAGATGATACAAGAATATACCTGGCTGAACGTAGCCGACAACACGGGCGCCCGGCAGGTTCGATGCATCAAGGTCCTGGGTGGAACAGGCCGGCGGTACGCCAGTGTGGGCGACCGGTTCGTGGCATCGGTGAAGGAAGCCTCGCCCGGCGGTTCGGTTAAGAAGGGCGAAGTGGTCAAGGCCGTGGTCGTGCGCGTCCGCAAAGAAGTGCGGCGCCGGGACGGGTCCTACATCCGTTTCGACGAGAACGCGGCCGTGCTGATCGATGACCAGGGCGAACCAAGGGGCACGCGCATATTCGGCCCCGTCGCCCGGGAACTGCGCGAACGGGAGTACACCCGGATCGTCTCACTCGCCCCGGAGGTCCTTTAGGGTCCGCGACCCGGAGGAACGGGAAGGAGCAGCAGAATGCACGTCAAAAAGGGCGATACCGTGGTGGTGCTCACCGGTGATACCCGCGGCAAGACCGGAAGAGTGTTGAAAGTGCTGCCGGAGAAGAACAGGGTGATCGTGGAAGGCCTGAATTTCGTCATGCGCCATACACGGCCCACCCAGACCAATCCACAGGGCGGCCGTCTCGAGAGAGAAGCCCCTATCCATGCATCCAATGTGAAAGTAATCGCCGAAGGATAACGGGAATACGAGCATGGCACGATTGAAGGAACAGTACAATAGCGAGATCAGGCCCGCGCTCCTGCAGCATTTCGGCTACGGCAACACCATGCAGGTGCCGCGAATAGAGAAAGTGGTCCTGAACATGGGCGTGGGCGAGGCTTCCCAGAATGCCAGCCTGCTGGACAGCGCGGTATCGGAACTGTCGGCGATTACCGGGCAGAAGGCCGTCGTGACCCGGGCCAGGAAGTCCATTTCGAATTTCAAGATACGGGAAGGCATGCCGGTCGGCTGCCGCGTGACGCTTCGTGGCGCCCGCATGTACGAGTTTCTCGATCGCCTCATCAACGTGGCGATTCCCCGCATCCGCGATTTCCGGGGCGTTTCGACGCGGTCTTTCGACGGCCGGGGAAACTATACCCTCGGGCTGACCGAACAGACCATCTTCCCCGAAATCGACTACGACCAGGTCGATCTGTTCCGGGGCATGGATATCACAATCGTAACCTCGGCGGATACCGACGAAGAGAGCGCGGAGTTGCTCAGGCATCTCGGCATGCCCTTCAGGGATCAGCCAGTGTAGGGTCCAGGTTCCAGGCGGGCCGGACAGGCCGCCCGTTTTGAGCCGGAAACCGGGAATATCAAGAGGGGGAGGCGTGGCCAAGAAGTCGTTGATCGCGAAAGCGAAAAGAAAGCCCAAATACAAAGTGCGCGCTTACAGCCGCTGCAGGCAGTGCGGACGTCCCCGCGCTTACATGCGCCGCTTCGGAATCTGTCGCATCTGTTTCCGAACGCTGGCCCTGCAGGGCGAGATCCCAGGCGTGACGAAGGCCAGTTGGTAGAAGCACGGAGCAGTTTCTCAGGGAGAACCGCAAGATGTCAATGACGGATCCGATCGCGGACATGCTGACCCGGATACGCAATGCGTGCCAGGCGAAGCACCAGCGGGTCGAAGTACCGGCCTCGAAGATAAAGGCTGAAATCGCCCGAATCCTGCTGAACCAGAAGTTCATCAGCCACTATACCCAGGTGGAAGACGGAAAACAGGGCATCATCCGGATCTACCTCAAGTACGGTCCGGTGGGAGAATCGATAATCTCCATGCTGAAACGCATCAGCAAGCCGGGCCGGCGGGTGTACGTAAAGGCGGACCGCCTGCCCAGGGTATTGAACGGACTCGGCGTGGCCGTGTTAAGCACGCCCAAGGGTATCGTCACGGACCGCGAAGCGCGCCAGTTGAATACGGGCGGCGAAGTGTTGTGTTACATCTGGTAGTCCGGAATACCGGAAGGAGCCGCGGTGTCACGAATAGGTAAACTGCCGATTGCGATCCCGGACGGGGTCCAGGTTTCGATAGACGACCGGACCGTAAATGTAAAGGGTCCGAAGGGCGAGCTTTCCCACAGGATACCCGCCCAGATCGATGCTGTCCTGGAAGACGGACACCTGCTGGTGGCGCGTCGGAACGAGTCCAGGCAGTCACGCGCCCTGCACGGCCTGAACCGCTCGCTGATCGCCAACATGGTGGAGGGCGTCGTCAGCGGATTCGACCGGACGCTCGAGATTATCGGCGTGGGCTACCGGGCGGAGCTCAAGGGCAGGAACCTGACGCTCAGCCTGGGTTATTCTCACCCCGTGATCTTCCAGGCGCCGCCGGACGTGGACCTCGAGGTCACGGACGGCAACCGGATTACGGTCAGGGGTATCGACAAGCAACTCGTCGGCCAGGTGGCCGCGGTGATCCGGTCGTTCAAGAAACCGGAACCATACAAGGGCAAGGGCATACGCTACGACGGTGAACAGGTACGCAGGAAAGCCGGCAAGACCGGCGCCTGACGGGAAACGGGTACAGGATAATGTCCAGGAAGACACTGCAGAGAGCCAGGATGCGGAAGGTCCGCCATCTCCGGGTAAGGAAGTCCATCCGGGGCGACTCGGTCCGGCCGCGCCTAAACGTTTTCAGGAGTCTCAAGCACATCTACGCCCAGGTCATTGACGATTCGGCGGGCGCCACGTTGCTGTCCCTGTCCACCAATACGCCCGAGATCAGGGCGCAGTTGGAGCCGGAGATGGACCGGAAGACGCAGAGCAGGCTCGTTGGCCGGATCCTTGGAGAAAAGATGAAAGCGCAGGGCGTGTCCAGCGTGACCTTCGACCGCGGCGGATACCGGTACCACGGCCGGGTCAAGGCCCTGGCGGAAGGCGTGCGCGAATGCGGACTGGATTTCTGAAACCGCGCCCGCGCGCCGGTGCGTCCGGCGTACCATAACTGAGGAAGGGAGCATAAATTGCCGAGAATCAATCCCGATGAGTTTGATCTGTCGTCGGAACGCCTGGTCGATATCAACCGGGTTGCCAAAGTCGTGAAGGGCGGCCGCACGTTCAGTTTCAACGCACTGATCGCAGTGGGCGACGGCAACGGCCACGTGGGTCTGGGCATGGGCAAGGCCCTGGAACTGTCCGAGGCGATACGCAAGGCCACGGAAACGGCTCGGAAGCATCTGCACAGCGTACCGGTGGTCAACGGCACGATCCCGCACGACGTAAACGGGAGGTTCAGCGCGGCGGAGGTGATCCTGAAACCGGCATCGCCCGGCACGGGCGTTATCGCCGGCGATGCGGCCCGCGCGGTGCTGGAATCGGCGGGCATACACAATATCCTGACGAAATCGATCGGTTCCTCCAACCCCTACAACGTGGCCAAAGCGACCCTGCAGGGGCTGCTCGACCTGAAGGTAGCCTCCGAGATCGCAGACGCGCGGAACGTGGATATCGAGGATCTGAAAGGGTAGTTATGGCGACACGGCTGCGCATTACTCAGAAAAGAAGCGCCATCGGAAGACACCGGCGGCAGAAACGGACCCTGGAAGCGCTGGGCATACGTCGGTTGCACCATAGCGCGGTGCATAACGATACGCCCCAGATCCAGGGCATGATAGCGCGCGTCGGCCATCTGGTGGAAGTGGAAACGATCACGACGGAAGACGAATAGCCGGCGGGTTTCGGTAAGAAAGGAATACGGCTGTAATGAATGTCGACAGTTTGAAACACGCCTCCGGAGCGGTGCGCAAGGTAAAGCGCCTGGGCCGCGGTCCGGGCTCCGGCACGGGCAAGACTTCCGGCAGGGGGCACAAGGGACAGCGTTCCAGGTCGGGCAAGAAGATCCACCCCTCCTTCGAAGGCGGACAGATGCGCCTCGTGCGGCGGCTGCCCAAGCGCGGATTTACCAATCTGTTCCGAAAGACCTACCAGATCGTCAATCTGCGAGACCTTGAAGGGTGGGACGAAGAGATGGTCGTGGACGCCGGTTCACTGGCGGACAGGCGCCTGGTCCGGAAATCGACGGCCCCGGTCAAGATCCTCGGTGAAGGCGAGGTCGACCGGCCCATGAAGGTCAGCGTCCACAAGGTGAGCGAAGCGGCGCGGCGGAAAATCGAGGCGGCGGGCGGTTCGGTCGAGGTGATCTCCGGATGATCGAAAGTTTTCAGAATGTATTCCGGATCCCGGAACTCCGTCGGCGCATCATTTTCACCCTCAGTCTGCTTGCGGTGTACCGAATCGGCGGCCAGATACCCACGCCGGGCATAGACCACGAAGTGTTGAGCGCCTTCTTCAGTCAGATGGGCGGGACCATATTCGGTCTGTACAACATGTTCGTGGGAGGCGCGTTCGAGCGCGCGACCATATTTGCCCTCGGCGTAATGCCCTATATCAGCGCGTCCATTATCCTGCAGCTGCTCGGGTCCATGTGGCCCTACTTGCAGAAACTCCAGAAGGAGGGACAGGAAGGGCAGAAGAAGATCAACCAGTACACGCGGTACGGCACCGTGCTGCTGTCGATGGTGCAGGCGCTTGGAATCAGCTACTGGCTCCAGGACATTCGAGACGAAGTGGGCCGTTCCGCCGTCATCGATCCCGGGGCGGGTTTCATTTTCGTAACGGTCGTGACGATGACGACCGGCACCGTCTTCCTGATGTGGCTCGGGGAACAGATCCAGGAGCGGGGCATCGGGAACGGCATCTCGCTGATTATCTTCGTCGGCATTATCGCCCAGTTCCCCATCGCGGCCAAGAGCGAGTTCGACGCGGTGATGAACGGGTTGCGTAGCGGTCTCGTCGAAATCTTCATCGTGGCCGTGTGGATCCTGATCATCGCCTCGGTCGTACTGATCACACAGGGACAGCGCAGAATCACGGTGCAATATCCGCGGCGCGTGGTTGGGCGCAAGGTATACGGTGGGCAGAGCACGCACCTGCCGTTGCGCGTCAACGCCGCCGGCGTGATGCCCATCATTTTCGCCCAGTCGATCATGTTCGTTCCGGGAACGTTTTCGAGCTTCTTTCCGGACATGGCCGTGTTCCAGACCATGGTCGAGTGGTTTCAGCCCGGCGCCTTCATCTACAACGCGCTTTACGGCATGTTGATCGTGTTTTTTACATATTTCTATACATCCATCATATTCAACCCCGTGGACGTGGCGGACAACATGAAGCGCGTCGGCGGATTCATTCCGGGAATTCGGCCCGGTAAAAGAACGGCGGACTATCTCGATCACATTCTGACACGCATTACGTTGCCCGGCTCGGTTTTTCTGGCGATCATCGCCATCGTGCCGTTCCTCATAATCCGAAGCATGAACGTCTCTTTGAGCGCGTCTTCGTTCTTCGGCGGCACCGCATTGCTGATCGTGGTGGGCGTCGCCCTGGACACGCTCCAGCAAATCGAGTCGCATCTCGTGTCCCGCCACTACGAGGGATTCATGAAACGTGGTCGCGTACGCGGTCGGGCGGGGTAAGTTATCGGGACCTCCGTTCCAGGCGCCTGGAGGCGTCCTGGCGCCAGGTGAGCAGGATATGCGACTGATACTTCTTGGGACACCGGGGGCGGGAAAAGGCGAGCAGGCAACCAGGCTGTCGAAGAATTTTCGCATCCCGCATATTTCCACAGGCGATCTGTTGCGGCGGGAGATGGAGGAAGGAACCGAGGTCGGGCGCAGGATATCGGAATTCGTGAATCAGGGCGAACTGGTATCCGACGATATCACCCAGGCCATTCTGGAAAACCGGTTGCGGGAAGCCGATTGCAGGTCCGGGTTTATCCTGGATGGATTCCCGAGAAACCTGAACCAGGCCGACTTCCTGCGAGCGGCGCTGGCGCGCATGCAAGCGCCCGTGGACGTGGTGCTCAACATCGAAGTGCCCGACAGCACGGTGATCGACCGCCTGGCCATGAGGAATCGAAGGGACGACACGCCGGAGACCATCCGTCACCGGTTGAAAGTCTACAGAAAGGTCACGGCGCCGCTCGTCGATTACTATGACAGGGCGGGGATTTTGAAACGGATCGACGGCGATGGTTCGCCGGAGGAAGTAACGAAACGCATACTGGCGAACCTGGCCCGCACGGCGTGAAACGGGCCGGAAAACCTACCATGGCCGAATTCGCGGTCGCGCACGGCTGATTGGTGAAAGGTTGATTTGTATGCCGAAAGAACCCCCGGTACAGGTGGAAGGTACGGTGGTGGAACCTTTGCCCAACGCGTCGTTTCGCGTTGAACTGGAAAACGGCCACAGGGTCCTGGCGCATATTTCCGGCAAAGTGCGCATGAACTTCATCAAGATCCTGCCGGGCGACAAGGTTATGGTGGAGTTGTCGCCTTACGACCTGACACGTGGACGCATTACGTATCGTTACAAGTAAACCCGGGCACGACTGCATCCGGGGACCGGTTTTAGCGGGTAGCCCGGCGTAACCGGAAACAAACCATTACTGAGGATCGGAAGATGAAAGTACGCGCTTCGGTAAAGAAAATCTGTGAACACTGCAAGGTCATCCGCCGCAGGGGCGTCGTGCGCGTGCTATGCCGCAACCCCCGCCACAAGCAGCGGCAGGGATAGCAGCAGCGAACCGTTGCCAAGGAGGGCAAGGTGGCACGTATTGCCGGTATCGATCTGCCCCGCGACAAGCGCGTGGAGATCGGAATCACCTACATTTTCGGAATAGGACTGACTACCGCCCGCAAGGTGCTTGAAGCGACCGGCATCGATCCGGAAACCCGTGTCAGGGACCTGACCGACCGGGAGATCACGAAGCTCCGCCAGAGTATCGAGAACGATTACCAGGTCGAAGGCGCTTTGCGCGGCGACATCACGTTCAATATCCGCCGGTTGATGGACATCGGTTGTTACCGCGGCCTGCGTCACCGCCGCGGGCTGCCGGTGCGGGGGCAGCGGACCCGTACCAATTCCCGAATACGCAAGGGACCGCGACGCACCATCGGTGCGAAGCGCCAGAAAAGTTAGTGACTAACTTCAAACCGTGGAGGTAGAAGGTTGGCTAATGCTAGGCGAAGTCGCGCCCGTAAGCGAGATCGGCATGTGGACTCCATAGGCGTGGCCCATATCAAGGCGACGTTCAACAATACGATCGTTACCCTTGCCGATCTTCAGGGACACACGATCAGCTGGTCGAGCGGAGGCAAGGGAGGCACGTTCCGCAACTCCCGGAAGAGTACGCCATTTGCCGCGCAGATCGCTGCGGAAGCTGCGGCAAAGGAAGCCATCGAACTGGGATTGAAACGCGTCGAGGTATGGGTAAAGGGACCGGGCGCAGGACGTGAATCAGCCATTCGGGCCCTGCAGGCCGCGGGTCTGGAGATTTCCGCCATCAAGGACGTAACACCTATTCCCCACAACGGATGCCGACCCCCGAAACGACGTCGCGTCTGATCGTGAAACGTCGGGCGGACGCCAGGGCCTGAAGGCCCGCCGGCGTACATTGCCCGGATCGTGCGTGTTAAGGAGCAAATATGTCACGTTATACGGATGCCAACTGTCGAATCTGCCGGCGGGAAGGCGTCAAGTTGTTTCTGAAGGGAGATCGATGCTTTTCGGATAAATGCGCGGTGGACCGCCGTGCGTTTCCACCGGGCCAGCACGGGTCTGTCGGACGGAGGAAACCCACGGAATACGGGATCCGTCTTCGTGAGAAGCAGAAGACGCGCAAGACATACGGAATCGGCGAAGGACAGTTCCGCTCGTACTTCGTGAAGGCCGCCCGGACCAAGGGCAACACGGGTGAGCGCCTGTTGCAACTTCTCGAAACCCGGCTGGACAACATCGTGTACCGGCTCGGCTTAGCGCCGTCGCGCAAAGCGGCCCGCCAACTGGTACGCCATCGGCATATACTGATTAACGGCCGTATCGTCAATATCCCCTCATACATCGTCCGTACGGGTGAAGTCATTCAGGTCAAAGAGAAAAGCCGCCAGCTCGACAGCATTCATGCGTCGCTGAGCGCCGCGAACCAGCGTCCGGCGGTAAACTGGCTGGACCTGGACAAGACCACGCTTACAGGACGTTTGCTGGAAGCA
>JAPOOT010000220.1 GCA_026713285.1 Gemmatimonadota bacterium
CAGAGCGACATTCTGAACTCCTACCTGAGGAAGAACCCGGCCTCGGCGGAACAACTGGTCGGGCTGCAGTCCACCCTGTACACCGAGTACGTGCAGTTGATCGTCAATGAGGACGGGGGTATCGCAAGCGTCTCGGACCTCCAGCCGAACACCCATATCGTATACGTCGGTCCCCGCGGTTCCGGCACCCACAGGGCCTGGGAAGGATTCGTCCTCCAGGATCCTCGATATGGGGAGTTCAACACGCGGTTCGCCAGCTACGATGAAGCCCTGCGCCAGGTGGCCGGGGATCCCAACTCGGTCATGCTGTTCGTCGCCGGGCTAAACTCGGAACTGCTGAAGGATGCGGACCGGCAATACGGCGGACAGCTGAGCATGGTCGCCGTGGACGAGCACTATTTCAGCACGGCCGTGGATCAGTTCGGCAACACGATCTACGAGGTGGCGTCGATCCCCCATGAGACCTACCCCGAACTTCAGGAGGGCTGGCTCTTCGGCTATCTCGACAGCAGCGTGGAGACGTTGACGGTGGACGCCATCCTGATCCTGTCGAAGCAATGGGTGGATACTTATGGCAGCAAGCCCATGACGCTCTTCGAAGACGCGCTCTGGCGGTCCATCGACGACATCAAGCCCATCGTGGGCGAGGAGTAGCGCAGGCCCCGATGAGCTTCCACATCATTCGTTCCGTAGCGAAGAAGCAGGCGAAAGAGGCGGCTGGTTTTTTTAGGAAGAAACCCACGCGGGTTGACCAGGATCTTCCCCTCGGTGTCGCCATCGACCGCTTGGTCGACATCGACGGCGCCGGACTGTCCACCTTCATCGGCCTCGTCCAGTTCAACTTCCCATCCTTCCCCCTGGCCGTCGAAGCCATCGGCAAGATCGACCTGGGCGAAGGCGCCATGGCCTATCGCTGCTACCTTCAGGGCACCTCGGCCTTCCTCCAGGTGGTATCGGAGCATGGGGACCCGGTGGAATGCCGCCTGTACGTGCTCGACCGGGACCTGTATCCCCACTCGGAGGAGATCTGGGCAACCTGGTTGAACGATGAGGATGGTATCATCGGATCTCCGGAAGTACTCCATGGAGACGGCGAGGAGCGGTCCTACCTCCGCGAATGGATGGAAGGCGAAGGGCAGACCGTGCCGGTGCAGGTCAGCGAGCGGATCATCCGGGACTCGTACGGAGAGCAGATCTACGAGGAAACCCAGCAGGCCATGTCCTATTTCCGCGTGGCGAGTGGGGACCCCTACAATCCGGAGGATCCCGAGCGCGTGGACGAATTCCTGTTGATCAGCGCGGGCGACGGCGTTATAGAACTGTACCTGGGCGTGGAACTGATGCTTGAGGAAGTAAAGGTTATTTAAAGAGAAAGGATAGGGACATGATCTGGAAATTTCTTTCCCGCGTCGGCAAGAAACAGGCCGGCAACGCCCTGGAGTCTTTTACCCAGGCAGTGGTGGCCTTCGATCCGGAAACCGCGTCCGAGGCACAGATTTCCCTCATGGAGGAGGAACTCGACAAGCTCGGGAAACGGGTCGGCAAGGCCGAGATGGACGTGAAGAAGGACCACGAAGAGACGCAGGCGCTGTTGACGCAGTACGACAGGTACCTGGCCGCCGCCGAACGGCTCGAAGGCCAGCTCGAAGGGGCGGAAGAGGGACAGCGCACCAAGCTGGAGGAGAGCCTGGACAAGCTGGTCTCGGAACTGGAGCGTCTGAACCCCGAGATCGAACGGGAGCGCCAGGAGGACCAGGAAGCGGAGGCTTTCGCGACGGAGCTTCGCCAGGCTTACGACGTGGCCGCGGAGAAACTGAAGCAGGCGCAGACCCAACTCAAACAGGCTCAGCGGCGCATGGAGCAGGCAAGGATGAAGAAGGAGCGGGCCGTCGAACGCGCCGAAGGCGTGCGACAGGCCGCGGGGCTGAGCAGCTCCCTGGGCGGATTGGACACGGCCCTCAACGCCATGGACAAAGAGACGGAGAAGGCGGAAACGACGTCCCGTGCGGCGGAACTCAAAATCGGCGCTTTCGGCAAAACCGAGATCTCCGACGATCCCAACATTGCCGCGGCCCTGGAAGCGGCCGAGAAACCCGCGCTGACCGAATCCTCGACGCGGGACCGGCTGGCGGCCCTTCGATCGAAAAAGTCCTGAATCACTCGACGGTCCCACACCTATAAGGCTCACCCGAAGCGTTTGCGGACGGTGGGCCTTTGTTATTTGAGCAGGTTAAGCTAAATTGGCCATACCATCTCAGAATTAACAGCATCATAAAACAAACCTGTTGGAATAAGCCCATCGCATTCGCCAGGGAGGCACACCATGCCGGGAATCCTGTCCTCCGTGCTTGCGGCCGTACACCGTTTCGGACCCTACGTACTGGCCGTCAACATGATACTCTACTTCATTGAGCTCCAGTACACCCAGACGCGCAGCAGTCTGGACGCCGGCGCCTGGGCGGGGTTTATATGGATCGAGCGGGTCATCGCGGGGTTCTTCACCCTGGAATACCTGCTGCGCATCCGGCTGTCGCCGCGCAAGGGCAGGTACCTGGTCAGTGCTCTGGGGGTGATCGATCTGATCAGCATCCTGCCCTTCTGGATCGGATTCTACCCAGGCCTGACCCAGGAGCAGCTCGGACTGGTCCGGGGCGCCCGGACACTACGGCTGCTCAAGATGTTCCGATACAGCCCGAAATTGTCGGAGTTCGCCCGGTCCATGTACCACAGTCGGATACGGATCATTCCAATCTTTCTCATCACCATCATGTACCTGATGATCAGCTCGACCGTGATCTACGAGGTGGAACGCCGCGCCCAGCCCGAGGTCTTCAGTGTTTACGGCGACAGCATCTGGTGGGCCGTGGTGACCTCCACGACCGTGGGGTACGGCGACAAGTACCCGGTCACCCCCCTGGGACAGGGGGCCAGCGTGCTGATGATGATGGTGGGCATCGGTATCGTGGGCATGATCTTCGGCTTTTTTGCCGATAGCTTCCACGACTCGAGAGAACCGATTGAACCCGCGTTAATGGAGGCGTACTGCCGGGGCGTACATACAGAGGGATCGGAAGGCGTTACGGTACAGGCCCTGAGGGCGACCCACCGAAACAACCCGCAGTTCCTGATCTTCGCCGATACGGTGGACAGGTATATTGTATCTGCCGGGGAAGGTGACGACAGGGGATAACAGGGGAAAGCGGACGAAGAGGAGACAGATATCAGCGGAGCGCGTCGGTGACGGACGGACCGGCCTGGCTTGCCCTGGTCAATTCAGGTTGGAGGTCCGGCCGTGCGATTGGGATGTCTCCTCGGGATCGGGTTCCGGCTCAAGCGTCCCGATGGATTCCTTGAGAGAGACCAGCCTCCTGAGCCTGCGCGAGTCCTTAGTCGTGAAACGGTCCGTGAACGCGTCATAGATGGGTTGTTCCTGCCCCCCGTCGATCCGTGTCACGATCACGCTCAGGGAGAGGTTGTCCACGTCCTCCGGGGCCCGCTTCCAGACCGGTGAAAGCAGGGCGAAGTTCCATTCGGCCCGATCGCCGGGTCCCAGGTTCTTGCCTTCCGTGCGCCGGATATTGTAGTTGAAATCGTCCTCGAGAAGCCACTTCCTCGGCTGCTTCCGCCAGAGAGTGCCGCGGAAATACACCCTGGAGATGGTGTGATCCGTCCGGTTGTGGATGTTGATTTTCACGACGGACTGCCCGCGCTGCACGTAGTATTCGGGTCCTCTGACCCGTACGTCCTTCAGGTTCTCCATGGCGGAGTCCGTGTTTTCCTTCTTTGCCTCGAGGGATTCGATCGCTTTGTCCACCCGGTCGGTCCACTCCGCGAAGATCTCCCGCGCGTCCATGCCGTCCAGACGGCTCTGAATCCGGTTCCGGATGGCCTCGGAAGCGTTCAGCGAACTGATCACGTTGTCGCTGTAAAGGTACTCGAACGCCTCCATCACTTCGTCGATTTGCTCCTGGTCTTCCTCGGGAAGCGCCGCCTTGATCGCGGCGATGGATGCGTCGAAGGTCTCGGCGTCCGTCCCGTCCACGGTGGGACCGGATTCGCAGGCCGTCGAAACCAGCGCGTAACTCGTCAAAAACAGAATGAGTCGGACCACAACCCCTCCCCTGCCGGAAATCCTCTCGTATGCTCTGACTTTCATGTCGATACTAACCCGATTTGTGCTGTATGTACACGATTTTACGTCCCAGGCTGCGGGTAGTTCCCGAGCCAGGGCGGCGTCCTTACCCGCCTGACGCTCCCCCGCGTCCGGCCAGCGCCGCCGCGGGCTGTGGGCTGACTGTTGGTTTTCCCGATACGAAATCCCGGAGTTCCCCCCGGGAAAGGACCGAGGTGGCCGGTTTCTGCACGATGACCGTCGCCGCGTCGTTTGCGAGTTCCCCCGACTCCTCGAGGGGAAGCCCCAGCGCCGCGCCGATGGCCAGCCCCGCCCGCACGGTGTCGCCGCAACCGACTTTGTCCACGGGTTTGACGCGATGGCCCCGCACATGGAAGAAGCCGCCCGGACCCACGCCGCAGAGTCCCTGCTCTCCCAGCGTGACGACGGTGTTCCGGCAACCCAGCGAAGCATGCAGCCGCCGGCAGTCGGATTCCAGCCGGTCCATGGAAAACCCGCCGATAAGCTCGGCGGCCTCGGCGGCGTTCGGGGCGATGATGTCCGCGCCGGCGAAGAACGCCCGGTTGCCCGGCTTGAAATCAACCACGACGGGGATTTCATGGAGGCGGCAATCGCGGATGATCTGACCGGTGTTCGCCGTGGTAAAGACCCCCTTGTCATAATCACTGAGTATCACGACGTCGGTTTCCGGCAGTGCGCGAAGGACTTCCTTCGCCAGCGCGGCCGAGGTGCCGCCGTCGACCCGGACGGAGCATTCGGTATCGCGCCGCAGCAGGTAGTCGTCGTCCAGGTACAGACGGGCTTTGATCGTGGTGGGCCGGCGTTCATCCCGGATCAGGCCGTGGCGTATTCCCAGATCGTCCGAGAGATCGCGGATCTTGAAATAATGTTCGTCGTTGCCCGTCACGCCCACGAGGGTGGTTTGCACGTCCAGGGAAGCCAGGTTGGCGGCCACGTTGCCCGCGCCGCCGAGCACCTTGATCGTTTCCTGCGCCTTGTAGGCCCGCTTTCCCGTCTTCTCCGAATCGATGGGCTTGCTGTCTCCGGTCCGGCAGAACTCGTAAACGTCGAGCATGATGTCACCGACGACGAGGACGCGCAGTTCGGGGAACCGATCGATGACCTCGAGCTCGCTGCCGGGGTGGCTGTCTGGTTTCCGGTTCATGAGCTGCCTGGTTTCCGGTTCATGAGCTGCCCAGTTCGACGCCCTTCATCGACGTGACACGGGCGATGAGGTCTACCTGTTTGTAGATGGCGAAACCGGCGCGGCGGGCCGCCGCGTGGTCGTCCGGTCCGATGTAACCCCAGGAAGCCAGCATCAGTTCGAGAAGGGGTTCATCCCTGTTGAAATGGGCATCGAGCTCCTCCAGGTTCCCGATGGAGTCGTCGACGAATCCGTAGCGTTCCCGTCCGAACCGCGCCCGGATCTCGAGCAGATTCTCGATCTTGGTCGTTCCGTTATCGCCCGAGTACACGTTTCCTTCCCGGACGGCAAGGCCGAAGTGGTGACACAGGGTCACGGTGGCTTCCCTGTTCTTGTTGGTCAGGATCACGATCCCTTCGGCGTCCTGTCCTTTCAATACATCCCAGACCGGCTGGTACACCGTGTTGAGCGACGCCCACTGGACCGGATCTTGAGCGACTAACCGCTTTCGGCCTGCGAAGAAACTGACCGTACGTTCCTTAAGGGGGACGTCCGACGCCTCGCGGATCGCCAGGTATTCCTCCGGTTCCAGCCGGTGGTCGCCGGGCAGACCGGCATTGTCTATGCACCAGGTCATCAGGTTGATCGCGTCACCGGCAGGCTGGACGTGGTACCGGTTGGTCACAAACAGTTCCGCCGCGTTGCCGGGCAGATCGTCCGGAGAGGTCGCGAGACCGCCGGTGACCGTGTTGTAAGCCGTGATCGACATCTCCACGACGGAGTTCAGCAGTACCCCGTCGAAGTCGAATATGAGCATGGATTCTGTATCGGATGTATGAAGATCGCTCACGGCCGCTGGGCTCCCTGGGTTTCTACATAAAGGGCGTACAGGGACTGGCTGGCGGCCATGAACAGACGGTTCTTCTTCACGCTGCCGAAGCAAAGGTTCGCGCAGGGTTCGGGCAGGTGAATCATGCCAAGCCTGTCGCCTTCCGGCGAAAAGCAGATCACACCGTTCGTTTCGGGTCCGCCCCAACCCGAAGCAGCCCAGAGGTTGCCGTCCACGTCCGTCCGGACGCCGTCGGACGAGGCCGGTTTCATGTCGGCGAACACCTGAGAATTCGTAACCCGGTCGCCATCGATATCCAGCACCCGGATGTGGGCGGGGCCGTCTGGATCGTGGGAGGCGCCTGTATCTACAACGTATAGACGTAATTCGTCGGGGGAAAAGCAGATGCCGTTGGGTCTCAGGAAGTCGTCCGCGATGATCGTCGCATCGCCCGTGACCGGATCCAGGCGGTACACGCGGGTGGGCTGTTCGAATTCGGCCTTGTGTCCTTCGTAATTCATCAGGATGCCGTATCCCGGGTCGGTGAACCATACCGAACCGTCGGAATGCACCACCACGTCGTTCGGCGCGTTGAGCCGCTTGCCGTCGTACCGGTCGATCAGCACCGTGATCGACCCGTCGTGTTCGGTGCGGGTCACCCGGCGGGAATCGTGTTCGCAGGAGACCAGCCGGCCCTGCCGGTCGCGCGTATTGCCGTTCGTGTTGTTGGACGGCAACCGGAAGACGCTGACGTCGCTCGTCTCTTCGTCCCAGCGCAGCATCCGGTTGTTCGGGATGTCGCTCCACACCAGGCACCGGGCGTCGCCGATCCACACGGGTCCTTCCGACCAGCGTGTCCCGGTGAACAGCCGCTCGATCCCCGCCGTGTGAATCACGTAGGGTTTGAACCGGTCGTCGATGATCTCGACATTCGGATCCGGATAGCTTACGAGTCCCCGGTCCCAGTCCCTGCCATGGTCGTCCATACATGCTCCCTGATGCGGCGCGTCTCGCCCCGATGAGGCACGTCCCGTCCCGATGAGGTCTATTCCGGCTTGATGAGGTCCGTCTCGCCCCGGCATCCTCCAGGCCCCGGCATCCTCCAGGCCGCGCGTTATTCAGCGGGTTCCCGTGCGTCGATGTTCATGCCTGGTCAACATGCCGATCCGGTCAATTCAACCAATCCGGCCGGCTTCCCCGCAACCGCATAAGATATGCCGGAAAGGGGCGTCAGACAAGCAAGAATTGGCAAGAAGTCAAGTCCCGCGGGTGTCGCCGTAGAGATCGATGTGCACCCGGGGGCAGTACCGGAAGCCACGTGACTTGCAGGCTTCGGCGACCCAGGCGCCCCTGCTGCTCAATTCCCCGGCGGTCCGTCCCTGGGGCATGAGCAGCACCCGGGTTCGGTCGACCCCTTCCAGCTCCAGGATCAGCGATTCGATTTCGTCCAGGTCGTCCTGGTGGTCGACCACGAATTTCAGCTGGTATGGATAGGCCGTCATGAACCTGCCCAGGACGGAGAGGTTGATCCTGAGCCGTTCGTGACTCCGGGCGTACTTCCCGTCCACCTCGGTCCACGGCGTGGAATTGGACAGCTTGGGACTGATGGAGGCCAGGTCGCAGCGCAGGTCGCCAAACACGGTACCGGCGGTTTCGATGGTGATGTGGTATCCCCCGTCGCCGAGTCTTTCCGTTAGTTCAGGCAGGTCCTTCATGAGCAGCGGCTCGCCCCCGGTGATCACGGCGTGACGAGACGGAAAGTCACCGATTGCCGCCATGATCTCATCCACGGACCGCTCCTCTCCTTCGGGCGACCAGGAGGTGTAGGGCGTATCGCACCAGCGGCAGCGCAGGTTGCATCCGGACGTGCGGATAAAGACGGACGGAACGCCGGTCAGCAGGCCCTCGCCCTGTATGGAATGGAAGATCTCGGAGATGAACATGGGCTTGAAATGTACACGGTTTGGACGAGAATGCGGGTGGTTGGACCTGCGCACGGATTTAACAGGTTGCCGGCAGGTGGTTGCCATCGGTCCATACGGTCGAGAGAAGGCGACACGCCGCCGTTCTTGACACCCCTGACAGACGGGAATATATAGTGCGTGGACTGTTTGTCAAAGAACCCGGAGGGGCAGGGTCCCGCTTTTGGGTGTGTCTTGACGCGGCTGGGCCGGGACTCGCCCGGGTCGCAG
>JAPOOT010000190.1 GCA_026713285.1 Gemmatimonadota bacterium
ACGCGAGTTCATGCACCTGGGATTTCATATCTTCAACACCGGTTTCAGATCCGGCGAAGGAGATGCGGCGCTCTCCATGGCCTACACTTCCACCCTGTTGCTGCTGGCCATCGTGGTCGCTTTGAACGCGGCGGCGATCGGACTCAGAAGCCGGCTGAGGAGACATTATTCGCTGGCCGCGGCATAGGCGTTCCAGGTCCGCTTACAATCCGGATCCGCGACATAGGCGTTCCGGTCCGGTTACAAGAGGTATAATCGCATGACGATGGAAAACGCGCCGGTCACGCCGAAGATCCTGCGCGAAGAAACAATCATCGATGTCGAGAACGTGTCCTTCTGGTACGGGGACAGGGCCGCATTGAGGGACGTTACCATGGCGATCGATCGCCATGTCATCACGGCCTTCATCGGACCGTCAGGCTGCGGCAAGACGACATTGCTCCGGCTGTTCAACCGCATGAACGACCTGGTCCCCCAGACCAGCATGACGGGATCGATCCGGATGAACGGAGCGGACATCTACGGCCCGGATACCGACGTCACGCGTCTTCGCCGGCGCGTGGGCATGGTCTTCCAGCAACCTAATCCCTTTCCCAAGTCGATCTACGAGAACGTTGCCTATGGCCCCCGTATCCATGGGGTGAAGTCCGGGGATTTTCTCGACGAGATCGTGGAACGGTGCCTGCGAAGGACCGTCCTGTGGGACGAGGTTCAGGATCGGCTCGAAGATAGCGCGCTCAAACTCTCCGCCGGACAACAGCAACGGCTCTGTATCGCGCGGGCAGTCGCCGTCGAACCGGAAGTACTGCTCATGGACGAGCCGTGCTCGTCACTGGACCCGGTCGCCACGTCCAGGATCGAGGAATTAATGCTTGATCTGAAGGATGATTACACCATTGTTATCGTGACACACAATATGCAGCAGGCGGCGCGTGTGTCGGAATACACCGGGTTCATGCTCAAGGGCGAACTGGTGGAAATGGGCGTGACCGACGTGATGTTCACCACGCCGGGGGACCGGCGCACGGAGGATTACATTACGGGTCGTGCGGGATAGCGACCCGTGATACTGACCGAACAAGGCGACCATGGAGACCCACCTTCAGCAACAACTGGAAGACCTGAAATCCGCCCTGCTGAGGATGGCGGCGCTGGTCGAGGAACAGATCGCACGGTCGATTACCGCAATGATGGAGCGGGACGTGGAATTGTGCGACCAGGTCATCCGCGGAGATCAGCCCATTGACGCCATGGAACTGGAGATCGACGATCAGTGCATCAGGTTGCTTGCTCTCCAGCATCCCATCGCGCGGGACCTTCGCTTCGTCGCGGCCAGCATGAAGATTACGATCGACCTGGAACGGTTGGGCGACATCGCAGTCAACATCGCCAAGAAAACGAAACGGCTCGTGGGGATGCCCCTCCTGAATCCGATCGTCGACATTCCGCGCATGGCCGAAATTTCCCAGTCCATGGTGAAGGACAGCCTCAACGCCTTCGTCCGCGGCGACGAGCAACTGGCCGTGGACGTCTGTGAAAGGGACGAAGCGGTAAATCAACTGCAGGACCAGGTCTTCCAGCATCTGGTAACTGCCATGGTGGAAGATTCGGCGACGGTGCCCCAGGCGCTCCAGTTGATCTTCATATCCCGCCACGTCGAACGGCTCGCAGATCACGCCACGAACATCGCCGAAGGCGTGGTGTATTTCTCAGAAGGCCGCGTGATCAAGCATCATGGGAATGACGATCCGAATCAGCCACCCAATCGTCCAGTATCCGGTGGGCCTGGGTGACCGTATCCACCTGGACGAGGCTGGTCCTCAGGTGAGACGCGTTGGGAAAGCCCTTGAAGTAGGAAGCGAAGAACTTGCGCATTTCCATCACGCCGACCTTTTCTCCCTTGTACTCCACCATCATGCCCAGGTGATCCCGGGCGAGACGGACCCGCTCGGAGAATGTGGGCGTCACGTCGCCGGAGAAGATGTAGGGGTTATCCCGCGCGGCCCGGGCGATCATCACGCCGGCGCATCCGGTCTCATCCACCATGCGCACCGCGTCCTGGTAGGTGAACACGTCGCCGTTCCCGAAGATCGGCACGGGGGAGCCTTCCACGGCGCGCGCGATCCATGACCAGTCCGCGGTCCCGTTGAACTTCTGGGCTACGGTCCGGGCGTGCACCGCCACGGCGTGGGCGCCGGAATCCGCGGCGCGCTTAACCACCTCCAGAATGCTGATGTTGTCGTGGTCCCAGCCCAGCCGCGTCTTGATGATTACCGGGATCGAGACCGCGTCGGCCACGCTGCGCACCGCGTTCATCATCCGGTCGATGTCCT
This sequence comes from Gemmatimonadota bacterium, assembly GCA_026713285.1. GTDB lineage: Bacteria > JAAXHH01 > JAAXHH01 > JAAXHH01 > JAAXHH01 > JAAXHH01. The sequence continues at coordinate 2,334 of JAPOOT010000190.1, forward strand.
TGAGGAAGGCGGCGCCGGAGTCGGACCGCAGGATCTTGGGCACGGAGCATCCGAAGTTGATGTCCATGATCTGCGCACCTTTCTCCTCCAACACCCGGGCCCCTTCCACCATGCGGCCGATGTCGTTCCCGTAGATCTGCGCCGCGAGCAGCGACATCCCGGTATCGCGGTAGATGTCGGCGTCGCAGAAGTTCATCATCTGAAGCGTCTTCGGGTTCTTGTGGAGAATGGCATTGCAGTTGATGAATTCCACGCCGACCATCTGTGCGCCCATTTTCGCGCAGATCAGCCGGAACGGCCAATTGCTGATGCCCGCCATGGGCGCCAGCGTGAGGACCGGCATGCCCGGCCTGAGCGACTTTATGCGATGAGGGCCTATGGTTATTTCGTGAGCCATGATTTCGTGTCGGTCTTGCGTGTTCGCCTTTGACGTTGACAACGGCTAACCGTGCAGATAGATTGCGTCACGACTGACTGTCCGCGTTGAAGTTAAGCCGAATTCCCGTTTCGTCGCAAGCTGTTTGTCCTTCGCGCGCGACTTCTCGATTCCGTACCCGTCGTTCCGTATCGTCGCGGGACGCCGGGATACCATGGAGCGTGTCATTATGCCGGTTGCCTACGTACCGGATCGGAAGCGTTTTTCGGAAGAGAAGTTTCAGAAGGTAAATCTCTTCGATACGGATCGCATGTTCTGCGATATCTACTGTTTCGAGCCGAGACAGGAACAGAAGGCTCACAGCCACGCCGAAAACGACAAGATCTACTACGTGCTTGAAGGCGCCGGAGATTTCACGGTCGGTGCGGAAACCGTAAAGGGCGTTCCCGGTACGGCGGTGCTGTGTCCCCCGGGTGTGGACCACGGCGTGTGCAACACGGGTGGTGAACGGCTGGTTGTGCTGGTGTTCATGGCGCCCCATCCATGAACGGATCGGTTCGGCCGATTGCGGATGTTTTCGACGTTCCGACCGGCGCCGGACACGATACGTGAAGTATCCGAGCAGTCCTGTACGATCTCCGACCCGGACACGGCCCGTTCCCAACCCGCCGCCCCGGGAACGCGCTAAGGCATCGGGCCGAGTAAGCCGGCCGCTGGCCGTCATCTGGGTGTCCCTTCAGAATTTTCTATATCTAATCATTGACACGTATATATTATAACTATATATTTAGCCTTATCTAAAAATAGAGAGGTTATTGCACCCGTTATAAACACAAATGAAT
>JAPOOT010000416.1 GCA_026713285.1 Gemmatimonadota bacterium
CCGAAGGAACCGCCGACCACGGAGCCGGCGGCCACACCGATGATCGGCGCCCAGAGACGCAGTTTCGCGGGACCTTTGAGGGTAAACCCGGAAATGACGACCACGGTGGCCGCGGCGCTGAGGACGGCGCCGAGTGGCAACTGGCTGTCCGGCGTCGACGACAGCATGTCGCCCGCTACGGGCATTACCGTGATGGGTATCAACATGATCACGGTGCCGGAAACCGTAGGTGTGAGGATGCGCTGGAATAGAGAAAGCCGCCACGAAAGGGCGATCGGAACCAGGGAGGAGACGACGACGAGTACGGCGAGCAGGGCCGGCCCGCCCGCGGCCAGTGCCTCGATGCAGATCGATATGTACGCCGCCGACGTGCCCATGACCAGGAGATGGCCCGAACCGATTCTGCCGTAGCGAAGGACCTGCAACATCGTGGTCGCGCCACAGATCGCGACAGAAGCGAACACGGCCCACGCGACGTAGTCTTCCGATTGTCCCGCGGCCCGCATGACGATCATAGGGATGATCATCACCGCGGCGATGTTGAGCAAGGCCAGTTGCAGTCCGAGGCCGAGCGCGAGCGTCGTCGGAGGAGGTTCATCCGGTTGATACCGCAAGCCCGATCGGCTGATGGGTCCGCCAGAACTCATGGGACGATTCTCCCGACTGCCGCCTGTGAATTGTCCGTACGATATACCTGAGGAACCTCTGATCAACCGTATTGTTCGATAACATTCAACATGAATCATGAAATCAAAGACAGGACTTAATTAGAGTTTGCCTGAAAATCCCGTTGACTTTATAACGGCCAACCGTTATACTATGGTCCGGTATCCCAATCTACTGTTTTTATACGTTCCCTCTTTTGAAAGAAGGAGTCTATGGCTTCGACTGCGGATCGTATTAGAAAAATCATCGCGGACAATCTGGAGGTCGACGGTCAACCCATCGCCTTGCCGGATGATCTAAATATCAGCCTTTCCGATGCTGGAGTTTCCTCCGTGGACATACTTGCGTTTGCAAAGCTTGTCTCCGAGGAATTCGGCATGGAATTCAATCCGAAAGATAGTGTTGACGTCAAGACTGTCCAAGACCTTGTCAGTCGCCTGGACGCCGCCGGCTGAGCAGTTTTTCCGACTGGTACGCGTAGTTTACACGCCCGTCTGCGACATCATCCGAAAATTCGCAGACGGGTTTTGTGCGTCAGGCATGACCGTAAGCGCTTAGCCGATCCGGAAGCTCATGCGCTGGAACGGATAGCCGGGCAGGTAGCGCCTTCGGATAATGCGCCAGGATGGGCGCGAGCAACAGGTCCCAGGGAAGCACCGCATCCATCTCACCCGGAAAGCGTTCCCTGCGCGTTTTCTTCCTCTTCTGATCGTAGGCCATATCGGAAAAACAAGGGCTGTTTCATGGACGCGCACCCCGCTTGATCCTAAAGGTGAAAGGGCGCTGCACAACGTACGACCGATACCGAGTTCATATTACCCTATTCATGTTTCCTTATTCATGAAAACAATGCCAGGGACTTGATCAGAGATTACTGATTCCGGTTTTTCCGCCAACTGCCTGATCCGCTGCAGGAACCTCGCCGCGGGCGCGCCGTCCACGATCCGGTGGTCGAAGGTCAGGCTAAGCGTCATGATCCTGCGGATGCCGGTTGAGCCGCTCGCCTCGTCGATTACGATCACCCTTGGCGCCGCCTGTCCCAATCCGAGGATGGCACACTGGGGACTATGAATGATCGGGGTGAAGGCGTCGATGTCGTACATGCCCAGGTTGGTCAGGGTGAAGGTTCCGCCCTCGATCTGGTCGAGCGTCAGTTTGGCTTCCTGCGCGGCCCGGATCAGCCGCTTCGATGCGGCAGAGATATCCCTGATCGACTTGCCTGGAACGTCCCGGATCACGGGCGCGATCACCCCGGCGGCGGTGTCTACCGCAATGCCGATGTGAATCCTGTCGTTCAGCACGACGCCGTCGCGCCAGGATGCGTTCATGACGGGATGTTCGGCGAGGGCAACGGCGGCGATCTTCAACATCAGATCGTACCAGGACGGCCGGAAGGTACTTTGGAGGTAGGACGAAATTGAGGTGACGTCCGCCTCGGTATGCAGGGTGACAGGCGCGGTTGTCCGGTGTGCTTCGGCCATCCGACGGGCGATGACCTTGCGCAGATCGACCTGGCCGCCCCGTGCCGCGGTGGCCTTAACGTCCGGTCCATCCATCGCGGATTCGTACCGCCTCGAGGCTTCGAGTACGTCCCGCTCCACGATCCGTCCCGATCTTCCGCTCCCCGTCAGCGACCGCCAGTCGATGCCTGCGGACTGTGCCGCCCGTCGGGCCCGTGGGCTGATGGCGGGTACGTCCTGGTCCGGCAGGACCCCCTTGACGGATACGTCCTGTTCACGCGGCGATCCCGTCGCGATTCCGGCGGTTCCCACGGCCGGTACGGTCGAATCAGTCGTTTGTGACCGGTCCCGTTCCCGTTCGGATACGGTCGGTTCGCGGCCGGGTTCAGTTCTGTCCCCCGCTCCGGCCACAACAGGTTCGGATCCGATCCCTTGCGCAGGGCCGGCCTCCACGCGCTCGCCCGATCCGTCGTCCACGCGCTCGCCCGATCCGTCGTCCACGGGAACCCGGTTCGGATCGAAGGTCTCGAGTTCGGCTTCGGCTACGACATAACCCAGCAGGGTACCTACCGGCACGGCA
>JAPOOT010000476.1 GCA_026713285.1 Gemmatimonadota bacterium
ACAGACCTCTATCGGAACGCCGCGGGCGTACAGCATGGTTCCGCTTGCGCCATCAGCCACCAGCAGGGAAGATCTTAGATGATCAAGAAGGGAAGTGGTCATGGGGAGGAGTTCCGTTAGAGCCGCGGCCACAGTCCGGTATGCCGGCCACAGTCCGGTACGCCGGCCACCGTCCGCCGTTATTGCACGTATCGACGCGTCCCGCTCATCAGCCGCTGCTCAATGGTCGCTGTTCAACGGTCGCAGCTCGGCGGCCCCGCTCAACGGCCGTTGTTCAACGCGTATCGACGTACCGCCCACGCAAAGCCGTTCTCGTGGTTCGGCGGAGCAATGACCAGACCTTGCGCCCGGCCCGCTTCCTTGACTGCGTCCGGGGCGTTTTCCATGATCACCCCCAGGCCCGCGTTGAAGAGCATGGGCAGGTCGTTGTCGCCGTCCCCGACAGCCATCACGTTTTCCAGGGATATTCCGTGCTTGCGCGCGATGAACTCCACGGCGACCTTCTTGTTGACGTCGGCGTGCATGGCTTCGATCCGGTCCGGATTCGTCTTGACGAGGTAGAGACGGGCGTCGAAACGTGACTTCAACTCCGACAGCACCGCCTCGCGCCGTTCCAGGCCGGGAAGGATCAGCATCTTGGGCGGCGGGGGGTATGCGCCCTGTCTCAGTTTTGCCAGCAGGTCATCGTCCCGGTCGACGGCGGCGCGGCTCTGCTCCTCTATGGCTGCGATGGACGGAGTATACCGGTCGGCGATCACGCTGTCCAGGGGACCGGCCTGCGTCACGCGCAGCCAGCTGTATACGAAATTGTAACCGTATTCTTCGATGAAGTCGAGCAGGTCCAGGAAAGCGCCGGTAGATATGCGCTTTTCGAACAGCAGCGGTCTTCGGCCCCCTTCGGCCGGCCCGAGTATGATCCCGCCGTTGTTGGCGATCAGGTAGAGCCGGTCGAACAGCTGACGAGCGCCGCTGAAGGGCTCGCCGCTGCGGTCTATGTTGCGGCCGCTCACGGAGCTCACGATCAGTCCCTGGTCGAGAGCGGCTTCGATGGCGGCCAAACCCTCGGAGGAGGGCTTCCCGTCGGGCAGCAGGGCCGTATCGTCCTGGTCGAAAGCGATCAGTCTGATTTCGGGTGTTTCGGTATTTGCTTTCGGTGCTTCGGCAATCATGGCGTTCCTTCCTGAACCTTCAGTTTTCGGATTCACTGTCCCGCAGTTGCCTTCCAAGACGCCCGCCGGGATGGTACCGGGCGAAGTCTTCCCGGTTAAACCCGCGGCAGGCCTTCAGGGCCATGGCGAGTCCGTCGGCCACGGCGAGTTGGCAGGACGTACTGACGGTCGGCGCGAGTCCCAGGGGACCGCCTTCGCGGTCAACGGGAACGTGCAGGGTCGCCGCGCTCGAACGGGCCAGACTGGATGCGGCTTTCCCGGTTATTGCAATGAGAATCGCACCGATCGCTGCGAGGGTCTCAACGGCTGCCATCAGTTCCTCCGTCTCCCCGCTGTGAGACAGGGCGACGACCGCGTCCCCTGCCGCTACCTGTCCGCTGTCTCCGTGGTTGCAGTCGACCGGATCGAGGAAATACGCCTTCGTTCCCGTGCTTTGCAGCGTGGCCGCCAGCTTGCGGCCGATGTGCCGGGACTTCCCCACGCCGGTGACGTGTACGCGCCCGCCGGCCGCTTCTGCCTTCCGGATAATCGCGACGGCTTCGTCAAAGTAAGTGTCTGACATGCCGTCATACAGTCCGGAAAGGGCGGCAGCGGTCCGCCGCACGGCATTCAGGCCGGCTGCACCCGCGGTCACTGGACCGGAATCGTCAAGGCTGTCTGTCACAACCCCCGACCGCGGGACGATCCCCGTCTCCGGGATGATCCCCGGTTGCGGACCTGCAGCCGATTCCGGACCTGCAACCGATTCCGATGCGGTCCCGGCGGGAATCGGAGCGCCTTCGTACAGGGTGATGACGTCGTCCCGGCTCGAACCCAGTTGCGGGAAAGCCCCCGGGATGCGGCAACATACGGCGCCGCAGGCATTGGCGAGCGATGCGATGTCCTGTAACGCAAGTCCGTAGTATATACCCGCAATCAGGCCGCCCAGAAAGGCATCTCCCGCGCCGGTGGTGTCCCGGGCTTCCACGGGTTTCGCAGGCGTGCGGATCGTCTGCATCCCGTCGGTGACGACCGAACCTTGCGCCCCTTCGGTGATGGCCACCAGCCGGGCGCCGTACCGGTTGAAAATACGCTCGGCCCGTTCCTCTGAACTATCGGCTGCTGCTATCTGCAATGCGGCGGCCTTGGCGGGTTTCACGACGTCGGCGAGACGCAGGGCCTCTTCGAAATCTTCGGCGGAACCGAGTCCGGCCACTTCGGTGGCGAAATCCGGCGGGACGTCCACGTCCAGCACGGTAGGTATGCCGGCTTCACGGGCGATCCGAAAAACGGCGATCACGGCCTCCAGCGGAAGCTGGGAGATTTCGGTCGTCACCATCGCGGCGGAACGTATGTACCCGGCGAAATGAGCCTTCACGTCGGTGGCGGTAGTCTCCGCCGTCAGCGCCCGGGCCATGTAGATCGCCCGGTCCGCGTCGTCGGCCACGTTCACCACCGAAAAACCGGATGCGCGGCCCTCGAGTACCCGAACGGCCGACCGATCGATACCGTGGCGGTCCATTTCGTCCCGGATCATAGCGCCGAACCGGTCGTCCCCCTGAAATCCAAAAAGACCGGCGTGGACGCCCATCTGGGCCGTCCAAGCCAGATGGTTCAGCGTCACGCCGCCCGTTACCTCGGTCACGACCGCGCCATGTTCATTCGGCAGGATATAGGTTTTTTCCTCCGGTCCAGCGATCCGGTTCACCCGATAGATCACGTCCATGACGTTGCTGCCGATGCCCACTATCCTGCCTGTGCGGTCAATGTCCAGGATCACGAAATATCACCTCTAAGGCACTGTGCGGGTGGGTGGTACTTCCGCTCCGCGTTGCGTGGTCGCGTCCGACACTCGCGGTTGTAACACGCGGGCGACCGTTTTATCTAAAAACGTGGATTTTTATATTGTCAACATTGATCAAAATAAGAATCAACATTCAAATCGTGTTTGACATATATATCAGATCGCGCTCGGCCGATTACGCGCCCTTTAGCGCCGCCCGCCGACGCGCCCGGAAATCAACGCGGTTTCGCCGCCAACGCGC
>JAPOOT010000219.1 GCA_026713285.1 Gemmatimonadota bacterium
GTTCAGAAACAAGCGGTCCCAGGCTTGCGGGTTTGCTTGAGTCGCTGTTCTTCGGTGTGGTTGACTTGCACATTCCAATGCGTATTTTGATTTGATGGGCTACGCGGTTGAACTGTTTTACGATGACGAGGCTGAAAAAGCTGTTCGCGAAATCTGGGACGGCCTGGGGGCGGCCCTCGGGCAACCATCCCTTTCGGCATTGGGCGCCCGGCCACACGTTTCGCTCGCAGTTTACAACAACGACCTCGATACGGCCGGTTTCTCGGAACGATTGCTCGAATTCGCGCAATCCATCGACCCTTTTGATTTCTGTTTACGAAGCCTAAGCGCCTTTACTCGACAGGAAGGTGTGGTGTTCCTGGCGCCCGTGGTTACCCGGCACCTTCTGACTGTGCACGAGCGATTTCACGAGGCGTTTGCGCAGAACAGGGATTCAGTCGTGGCACACTACCATCCCGGTAACTGGATACCGCACTGTACGGTCGCAATCGATCTGGCGCCTGCCGAAATTCAGAAGGCTGTTGGGTACAATCGCGAAGCATTCAAGCCTATATCGGGACGGTTCCAGGAGATCGGCCTCGTCGAATTCCGTCCCGTAAAGGAACTGTTTACTTGTAAGCTCGGTTAGTAAATTAACCGTCCAGGTGACGCCGGATATTCATCGCATAGGCAAGGATTTTCATGGCAAGTCTGATCGTTGAAGGCGGGAAGCCGCTTTCCGGAACAGTCATTCCATCCGGCAACAAGAACGCCGTGCTGCCCATTCTCTGCGCCACGCTGTTGACCGATGAGACGGTGACGATCCGGAACGTGCCGGACATCACCGACGTCCAGAAAATCGTCACGTTCCTCGAGGCCCTGGGGTCCCGGATCGACTGGGACAGAGACTCCGGTTCGCTTCGGATCAACAACGCCGGCTTTCACGACGACACCGGTGAAGTGGCCCTTCCGGAAGGCATGCGCTCGGCCCTGCTCCTCCTGCCCGGCCTGTTGCACCGCACCCGGTCCATCCGCTTTGCGAATGTCAAGGGGTGCGCCCTTGGCGTGCGGGAGATCGATCCGCACGTGGATGTACTGCGTTCCCTGGGGGGGCGCATCGTATCGGAAGATCCCATCGAATTCGAACTGAACGGCCGATTCCAAGGTGATCGGATCTGGCAGGATTACGTATCGGTGACCGGGACCGAGAACTTCATCATGGCCGCGGTCCTGGGCGAGGGCAGGTCGACCCTGGTCAATGCCGCGTGCGAACCCAACGTGCAGGACCTGTGCCAGTTCCTAAATACCATAGGGGCGCGGATCGAAGGCATCGGGGCGAACGTCCTGCACATACAGGGCGTGGACCGCCTGGGCGGCGGATCGGTGGAGATCACGCCCGATCACCACGAAATCACGACGTTCCTGGCAGTTGGCGCCATGACGGGCGGCGAAGTCCGGGTCGAGCGGGCCATCCCCCACCATTTCGACCTGATCAATCGCTGCTTCAGGAAACTGGGCGTAACCATCGAATACGAGGGTGATACGGCGTTGGTGCGGGGTAGCCAACCTCACAGGATCGAGGATCCCTTCACGTCCAATATCCTGGCCAAGATCGAAGCCGCGCCATGGCCGTCCCTGCCCGCCGATCTCCTGCCCCTGATGATTCCCCTGGCCATCCGGGCCGAAGGGTCGATCATGTTCTGGAACAAGGTGTACGAAGGCGCATTCTTCTGGATTTCGGAGCTGGTCAAGTTCGGCGCCCACGTGGTCATCAACGACCCCCACCGCATCATCGTCTTCGGTGGCCGTCCGCTCCAGCCGGCCGTGGTGGAAGCGCCGTACATCATCCGGGCGGCCGTGGCGCTTTACATGACCGCGGCAAGCATACCGGGCACCAGCGTCATCAATGGCGCCGAGTCCATCCTTCGGGCCCATCCCAATTTCGTGGAGAATCTGCGGGCCCTGGGCGCGGAGGTGTCGTGGGACGGTTTGGAGGAAGAATGA
>JAPOOT010000174.1 GCA_026713285.1 Gemmatimonadota bacterium
ACGGGCGGTGAAGCGAACGCCGACGGCGACTCCCGCAAATAACCGGACCAACCTCTTCGATCTTATCCAATGGCCGGGCGATTAACTCAGATCGTCCGGTCATTTATGTATGGGGCGGATGCATGGCCATAGCGTACTTCGACTGTTTCTCCGGAATCAGCGGCGATATGATCCTGGGCGCACTGGTGGACGCCGGCCTGGATTTCGACGCGTTGAGCGGCGAACTGCAAAAACTTCCTCTCGATGGTTATCGGCTCACCCGGAAAACAGTGACCCGGCAATACATCGCCGGGACCAAGGTCGACGTCATAGTCCAGACCGCGGAGGGTCGTGAAATCATCGAGGGACCCGGCGAGGACGGGCCTTACCACGACCACGGAGAAGCAAGGCACCTCGAAGATCTGACTTCCATAGTCGAAGGCAGCACGATTGACGGAGCTGTCAGGCGGCGGGCGATCCAGGTATTCGATCATCTGGCGACGGCGGAAAGCAAGGTACACGGCATTTCGAAACGGGAGGTCCACCTGCACGAAGTCAGCGGGGTCGATGCCATCGTCGACATCGTGGGCGCATGCATAGGCCTGGCCCTGCTCGACATAGAAATGGTGTACGCCTCGGCGCTGCCGATGGGAAGGGGCTTTATCCATTGTGCGCACGGCCGGATGCCGGTCCCCGCCCCGGGCGCGCTGGAACTGATGCGGGACATGCCAGTTTACCACACCGGTATCGAGGGTGAGTTGGTCACTCCGACCGGCGCCGCGTTTCTTAAAGCCACGGCCGACGGGCACGGTGTTCCGCCAAAGATGGTATTGAGAAAAATCGGTTACGGCGCCGGTACGAAGGATATACCGGGACACCCTAACCTGCTCCGGGTCTGTATCGGCGACCACCCGGAATAAATCAGGTCAGGCGGACAGGGTGCGAAGTCCGCCTCCTCCAAGCGAGCCCGGCCATCATGCTGCTCCAACTCGCCCTGGACAAACCTCACGCGGGGGCGGTTCGCCGCCTGTTGGATCAGACCGCCGTCCACGTGGACATTATCGAGCTCGGAACCCCCCTGCTGATCCGTTACGGGATCGACATCATCTCCGAGATCAAGCGGGAATATCCCGACAGGAAGCTGCTGGCGGATCTCAAGATCGTGGATGCCGGCGCCATGGAAGCGGGCCTCGCGTTCGACGCGGGCGCGGACATCGTTACCGTGCTTGGGACGGCCCACCAGGCTACGCTTCGAGAAGCCTGTGAGCGGGCGAAGCGGTCCGGCGGCCGGATCATGGCCGACCTGATCGCCGCGCGCGAAGTGGACGAGGCCATCGTCCTGGCCCGTGAACTGGATCTGTCCGGGCTGGACTACATCTGTGTGCACACGGCTTTTGACAACCAGGGGCAGAGCGATTCGGAGCGGACCCTGGAAGGTTTAGGCCGGGTCGGCGCGGTTGTTGAACGAGCGGGACGGGCCGTCGCGGGCGGACTGAATCCCCGGATGATCGAGCGCCTGGTTCCCTATGAGCCGGATATCGTGGTCGTGGGAGGTTACGTTACCGGAAACGCCGATCCCGGCGGAGCGGTCCGACGGATCAGGGAGGCCATGCATCAAGCCGATGGATAACGAGACAGCCCCATCCTCATTTGACGACATACGGCGGACCATCCTCGACGAGATGCGGCGGACGCTGAACCAGGTCTCCTGCGAAGAGGTCGAAGCACTGGTACGGGAAGTCACTGGGGCCCAACGGGTCTTCGTCGCAGGCGCGGGACGTTCCGGACTGGTCATGAGGAGCTTCGCCATGCGGCTGGCTCAACTCGGTCTGCCCGTCCACGTGGTGGGCGAAACAACCACGCCGGCGGTCGGGCCGGGAGATCTGCTGCTGATCGGATCGGGATCGGGCGTGACGGAACGGCTGGTCCACTATGCCGGTAAAGCCGCCGAGGCCGGCGCGCGCGTTGCGTTAGCGACCGCGTCCCCCGCGTCTCCCGTCGCCCGGATTGCGGACATCGTCGTCGTCATACCCGCGCCTACGCCGAAATCTACGAAAGTGTCGGGCGACCGGGAACTCCGATCGCGCCAGCCGATGGGCACGCTGTTCGAACTGAGCCTCGGTGTGATGCTCGATGCGAGCGTCATGCTGCTCATGGCGCGGCTCGACGAAACCGAAAGCGACATGTTCGACCGCCACGCCAATCTTGAATGATCTTCCGCAGTTGCCGCACACTCGGGGCCGGACGGCCCGGTACGCTAAGACCGGGACAAGCGCTTGAGCACTTCCCGGTTGAGGACGGCCCGCAGGAATCTGTGCCATTGACCGTTGCGTTCCCTATCCGCCGACAGGTACGGTTCGGTGCCCACGTACAATGCGCCGCCGTCTTTGTGCGGTTTCAGGATCACTGCGGCCGACCCGTCTCCCCACCTTCCGATGACGCGCGCGTCTTCGTCGAATTCCGCCGCGCAGACACGCCACCGGTGCGCGTCGAGCGCAGCGCCCTCGGGCAGTTGGGGCCATCCGTCGGTCAGCAGGATCCGGTCCGGATCGTTGAGGACGGATTCCCGCTGAATGCCGAACACGCGTTCTCGCGCGTCGCTGTGACGCATCCCCTCGTCCAGGCGGAAATCGTCGGCCGCACCCACGATCCACCCGCCTGACCGCATGTAGCGAATCATCCGCTCGACGACCGCGTCTTTCACCGTTGGACAGGGGGTGCAGCAGAGCAATTCGCACCCGGAGAGTCTGTCTCCGTCCGATATCTGGTGATCGGACGCGAACCCCACCTCTCGCCCCGTACTTTCTTCAAGGATTCTATGGGGCGTCATCACGTCCAGCCAGGGCACGCGGCTTGCGAAGGAATCGTAGGAAAGCAGGCATCTGCATCCCGTGGACGGCGCATTCGTGCGTTCCTTCTCCGCCATCGATCGACTCAGCGCCGCAATCGTCGCCCAATGCTCGGGATTCGATTCCGACAGGGGCCTGCCTCGTATGGCGCGGTCTTCCCACCACGCGGTATCGTCCCAGTTCTGCCAGCCAACAGCCGATACGCCCGGCGTGTAGGCCGCGTCCGTCCAATCGCGCAGTTCCCTGCGCGTGGCATGATACCTGCTCCGCGCCACCTGCGAACCGACGACCATCCAGACGTCCCTGCCTGTCAACGTCCCGGACATGCGCGCGGCCCAGCGGATTGCGTGACCCATTTCCGCATCCGACGCAGAACGATTCGTCAAGGGACCGGGATCGATGATGACGAAGTCAAGAGCGCGGGCAGTATGCTGAAAGTGGACCAGCGTATAGGAGGGCAGGAGAGCGTCAAGATGGAAACTCATCGTCGTCTTCAGGCTCGATCGCACCTTCTTCACGGTCTTGGCCACCTCCGCCGTGAACGAAACATACTGTTCCATCTGCCAGGTCCGGCGTCCATGACGATATCCTGCTTCCGTCAGGTCCATCGTAGACAGACGGCCTTCGACGGACTCCATCACGGGTTGCCAGCGGTCCTCGGGGTACTCGCTGCCTCCCGTAGGCCCGTCCTCCAGTAGCAGCGCGTACAATCCCTTGCAGGGCCCGAACACTTCCGACACCCGTTTCACATAGTCAAGGCGCCACGCCCGGACGTCGGGCAACAGGTACAGGGTCTTTGGATTGCCGAGGTGCAGGATCGACCGGATTCCCGCGTCTTCCGCGGCGGCGATCATTTCTTTCATCCGGTTCTGATGGTCTTCCGAGGTCAGCTGGTTTCTAAGTTCGAATCCGCTTTTCAGGACTACGAATTGAAATCCGCCGGCCTTTAACTCGTCAAAGTCATCGCGCCATCGATCCGCGCGGGCAAACTCGTTGTAGTATGTGAAAGTATGCAGTCTGGACTTGGTGAACATGCTTGTTTTTTCGTCATGAATCGGCGAACGAAATCGCGCAGTTAATATGAAGGCAGGATGGAACGGCGCCGCCGCTTTGTCAATATCAAAACGCCTGGCCGAGGCCGAAGTAGAAGAAGGTCCGGTCGTACTTTCTCGAATTTGGCACGTCGATCTTGCTTTGATTGTGAAATCCCACGTCGCCCCGTATCAGCCCGATCGGCGAACTCACCCGAATCCCGCCCCCGTAGCCCAGAAGCAGGTCACCGAAGCCGAATGTGCCCACCGTCTTTCCAATCCCGCCCCAGTCCGCGAACACGGCCAGGGTGAACCGGGAGAATGGAATACGCAATTCATTCTGCGAACTGATGGCGATCAGGCCGCCATCGGGCTGGCCGATCTGGTTGATCCTGAAACCCCGGACCGACCGGTCGCCGCCGATGAAGAGTTTCCGGTCGAGGGGCACCCGGTTATCGTCCAGCGCCTTCACGTAGCTGAACGTCAGGGAAGTGGAAAAATCCGGGGCGTTGGGAATGGACAGGTATTTGCGGGCTATGGCCATAACCGTCAGTACCGAGTTTCGGTTGCGGGTGGAACTGCCGAGCAGCGGACTGGCCAGGCTGCTTTGGAATTGTCCGAAGAATCCCTTCGTCGGGTTCAGGATATCGTCCCGCGTGTCGTAGGTAACGACCCCGGTCAGACTGCCCTCGCGCCTGGTGCGGAGGCTGTCCGGTTCCGAACCGCTTCGAAGCAGTTCGGTCAATTCCTCGCTGAGCGATGAAACCTCGATGTTCTTCAGGGTATAGATCAGCTGACTCTGGTACGTGCGGGAGAGTTCGCGGTTGACCGCCACGGACATGCCTACTTCGCGCTCGGAGTGGCTGGTCCGGTCCTCACGGCGGTAAAACGCCCGCAGGATGCCCGTCGTCCGGGTCCGGAACAACCACGGTTGCGTGATTCCGGTTTCCACCTGCTGATAGAGCGAGCTGATCTGACCGTTGGAGCCGATGGTGATCCCCTGTCCCAGCAAGTTACGGTAGGCGACGCTGAAGCTGCCCCTGAAGTGTTCGGCCGAGGCGAACCCGGCGCCGAAACTCACCTCCCCCCCGGGCAGTTCGGTGACCTCCACCACCAGGTCCCGCACGTTGGCGGCGTCGTCGCTTTCCACGGGTGACAGGCGCACGCTTCGGAACAACCCGGTCTGGAAGAGCCTGGCCTGGCTCAATGATATCTTGCTGTTGTCGTACAACTCTCCCGGTTCAATCTCGAGCTCGCGGATCACCACGTTTCGCCGGGTCTTCAGCAACCCCCGGACCTGTATGTCGCCCACCGTGATCGGATGGCCTTCGACGACCAGGAAATTCACGGTTACCGTATGGTCTTCCGGATGCTGCACGACTCGATAGTCAACCGTCATATCGAGCAGCGCCCTGCGGTCGGCAAGACGTTGGATATTGCGCCTGTCCGTCGCGGTGAGCAGACGGTGGAACACCTGGCCTTCCTGCGTCCAGAGGCTCTGTCTGACTTCGGACTCCGAAAGGTATCCGAAACCGTTCAGATTGACCGAGCGCACGGTGTAGCGCGGCCCCTCGTCGATAACGACCCTGAGTACAATTCGATCCTCATCGATGCGCTCACGAACGTACCGGACCCGGGAGTCCAGAAATCCACTGTTCATGTAGAAACTCTCGATCGCGTCGAGGTCGGTCCGCCATACGGCGTTGTTCATCCGGCCGCTGCGCAGAAACCCGTCCGTTCTGGTCTCGATCAGATCGAGAATCCGGTCCTCCGGGATAGCCGCGTTGCCTTCGATCAGGATGCGGTTGACGATGAGAGACTGTTGGGCGAGCGCCGAAGTGGCGACAAAGACCGAAAGGAGCAGGAACGGCCATACCGCAACCAGATACCGCATCCGGTATGGATTGGTCCCGCACCGGGTGGAACCGGATGTCTTCGAGGTAAGCCACATACCTTCTACCATATGTATTGCCAGACCTTCTGATACCCAGTTGTCGCTTCAAACATGGATACAGGATTAACGAAATCGGAATTTTACTCGGAGGTCTATCCCATTCTGAGGATGTTCGCCCAGTTGTTCGGAAAAGGTCTCGATGAACACGAAATCCGTCAACTGGTATCCTACCCGCAACGTGTATTCCGAAGATTCGAACAGACGGGTGTAGCTGACCCGGGCGCGCCGGTTGATCCGTTTGCTGAGGGTAATCTGCGCGGGCGATCCGGTCTCGTCGCTTCCTCTGGAGAAAAGGTCGCCCTCTATCTGGACCTCGTCGATTTTCAAAAACCGCTCCGCCGATGCGCCGGTGGCCATCAGGATGGCCCTTCCTCCCATTCCGGCCACCGCATCCGGCGTGCCCAGGGAGGTGAGTCCGGCCATGCCGAAAGTCAACAGGGATATGACCTCGGGACCGGCCAGCGGCCCGGAAGCCCAGTAGGCCGGACTGGTGTCGTCGAACGGCACCGCCCGTAACTGGGGCGTCACCGTCGATACCGGTCCTGACGCGAGCAGTTCCACTTCGTAATCGGTCCCGTAGATGTCCCCCACGCGGGGTGCCCTGGCCTGAATGGTAAGCACCGGGTCGAGCTGTGCCACAGGGTACTCGATCAACGCGGTGAAGCTTTCCAGCGGCACACGCCTGGTCAGGTCGATCCGGCCGGCATCCAGTTCGAAGGTGGTGCCGAGGTACTTGATCAGTCCGTCTTCGCTGGCGATGGCATTTCCGGTCAGCAGGGGATTCTGCGCCGTATTGCCGAAGGCCACGCCCCCTTCGACGGTCAATTGGGCGACGTTGTTCTCGACATCCAGATTGGTCACGTCCACGGCGATGTCCAGCGCGATGCTTTCCAGGAATGGCTCGGGCGCGTCCTGCGGACGTATGATCGCGTTGTCGAGCAGCAATTCACCCAGATTAAGCGGATGCGTGACCACTCCGCTTACGAGGAGCGGGTCGGCCACGTTGTAAATCCGTGAACGTTCCCGGGTGCCGGTCCAGGCAAGCGATCCGTCGACTACGAGAAATGCCGAACCGAGGCGCTCCACTTCAGCCTGACTGAAATCGGCAAAGGCTTCGATTTCGGCTAAGGACAGATTGTCCGTCAAGATGTTGCCGGACAGGCGGACCGTGCCGTCACCCGCGCGGAACACAACCGGATTTAACTTGAAGGCGCTTCCGTCGACTTCCAACTCGAGTTCGCCGGCCCGGAACATCGGTTCGATCTCACGGAACCGCAGCGCCGCGTTTCGCACGGAAATCCGGCCAACCGACCGGGGAGCAGAAGGCGTTCCACCTATGGACAGGCGGATGTCGGCCTTACCTTCGATGCGTTCGAGATCGTAGACAATACCACTCAGGAACGACAGGTCGACGTCCTCTCCTTCCACGGTCAGGGCGATATCCGCCAGACCGGCCGCATCGCCGGTCCGTTCGTCACGGCCAGCGTCAATGGGTATGGTACCGTGTGCGGTGATGGTATCGTCCTCCTCGCGGATACGCAGGTCCCGGATGTCGATTTCCCCGCCACTATGCACGATATGGGCGGCTACATTGTCCAGGACGGCCTCGTTGTATCTCAGTTGATCCATGGAAACGCGGACGTCAATGACCTGGGCGGATGCCGGGCCGGTTACTTCGATCCGGGTATTCACGTTACCGCCCAGGGGAAGGTCGAGATTCGCAATAGCCATGACGGCGTCCATACGGATGGACTCGCCCCGGACGGTGAAATCGGACTCACCCGTTTCCCCCCCGCCGATGCCGTACGCCAGACGGCCGTGCAACGTAAGGCGGCCCCGCTCGTCATCGGGACGGTTTTTGCTGCGTAACGCGGCGGACAGGGTATCCATATGGAAGTGGGTCCCGTCGAAATGCAGCCTGACCGGATGGGTGTTGACAAACTCGTTTTGCAGGCCGAACAGTTTCAGTGAATCCAGCGCCACGGTCCCCGCCAGATCGCTCCGGTCCCGGACCGAGCCGTTTAAGTCGATCCTCCCCTTGATGTAACCGTCCAGATCGGCCGGCACCACCTCGAAGAACTCCCTCAGCGGCGCTACGGCCAGGTTATCCATGACCAGGGAGGCCGCGTATCTGTCCCCGGGCGGAGGTGATTCCGGCTGATCGACCGGCGCCCAACTTAGATCGATGGGATAGGTCAGATTGACCTCCGACATTCCCAGCGGGGTATGCAGGGACAGGACGGGGACCTTGAACGACCGGTCTTCGTAGAGCACCGATCCGGTCACCGTACCCAGGAGGTTCGTTTTGTCGTTCAATGTGTAACTCAAGTCCGAAATAGTAAACAGGCCGTTGATCCTGGGGACGGACGGGGTCCCGCTCAGGGAGATCACCCCATCCGTGGCGCCGCTGAACGTACCGTCGGACACCAGGAAAGGCGAGAAAAACTCCAGCCGTACGCCCTCCAGAACGGTTTCGAGGTCGACCCGGCCTTCGGCGGCCAGACTCGCCGTACCGTGGACCGTTACCTCGCCGAAATCACCCGTCAGTCTGAATTCGTCCACGGTAACGACCTGGTTCTCGAGTTTCACGGTGGAGGGAGCGGCGAAATGCAGTTCGCGGCCGTCCATCAGGATACCCAGCGAATCGAGGGAGACCGTTACGGTGGACAGGTCGGGATATCCGGCCAGTCCCACGGCATGTATGTTCCCGCTGAACGTGCCGGCGCCGCCTTCAATCGGTTTCTTGGAGAGTATGGAGAGGAGCGGAGACAGCGAAGTATGGAGAAGTTCGAGCCGCAGATCGTAGGGGTATTGCCCGGTCAGCTCGATGGACCCTACCGCCGAAACTGTGGGTCCGGGGTTTCGCGTCATGGAGAAGTCCAGGCGGTCTCTGGTAATCGTCATGTCCAGATCGGTGCCGCCCAGTTCTTCGTTTCGGATCACCAGGTTCTGTACGGTGCCCTTTCCGGTAACGACCGGCTGTTGAACGGTACCGGAAATATCGCCCTGCATGCGAAGGATGGCATCCAGCCCCCAGCCGGGATCGTCCCAGAGGTAATCGCCGAGTCTGAGATCATGCAGGTTGAAGTAACCGGTGACGGCCGGGTCGCCGGCCAGGCTTGTCCTGGCATAGACCTCCAGTCTGTCCAGCACGGCATTGATCGTCAGGTTTCGTGCTTCGTCCAGGAATCCTTCGACCTTCGTCTCACCGAGCGGGACATCGCCATAGGCCGGATCGCTGACCCAACCGGCCAGGCGGACGGTCGGCCGCCGCAGCGTGCCCAGCAGGTAGGTATCCAGTCTGGCCGTACCTCGAAGCCCGGCGATGTCCAGCGGAGGAGGCAGGTTTCCAATGTCATTCACGTCGACCGAACCGGTCAGTTGGATCTCTCCATCCGCACCGAGCCGGCCTGCGGCGTCGACCCGGAAAGACGCTTCCCTAAGGTCGGCCCTGATCTGTCCGCGGCGGTACTCGGCCATTGCCGTGACTTCCCGCAACGGCAGGCCGTTTATGCTCACCAGGGAGGAAGAAGCGTTCAGATCCGCCCGGCGAGGCGGGCCGTCGAACCCTCTTCCTTCCATTTCGAAGGCCAGACCCACGTCTCCCTTCAGTTCGCTCCCGCTGTCGGCGAGGACCGGCGGCAATGCGTGGAGTGCGATTCCGGGAGACTCAATCTGCAGGCGGTATCCGGTTGATACCCCGCTGAAATCGAGCAGGCCCCTTCCCGATAACCATCCGGCCTCATGCTTACCCCGGAACCGGCTTACCGTGAGCACATGCTGCCCATATGCCATGTCCACCGCGGCCAGATTGAACGGGCCGTACTCCGATCGCACCACCGGCGAGATGAATCTGGTCTTCACGTCCGGGTTTGAAAGGCTGTTTCGCAGCGACCCGGTCATGCTGAAGATCCCGGTCATGGTATGCTCAAAACCTATGACGCGCAGAATGGCGCCTACCTGTCCGTTCGCGGCGAAATCCAGTGTGGCGGGATTCCCGCGCGCTGTCGAGATCTCGCCGGTCGCGTGGAATGCCATCGGGGGGCCGTGGGCGAATTCCATCGTCAGATCGTGTATGGTCAGGGCGTCCTCTTCGAAGTAAACGGCCGCCTCCATATTCGTGACGGCGTCTTCATAGCCTCCTATATTGAAAGCCACATGCCCCGCGGTTATTTCGCCATCCACCTTGAACGGCTGGAGCAGGGCGCCGCGGAAACCGACTTCCCCGGCGCTCACCGCCGTGGAATCCGCGGGGTCGAAATAGCGGAACTGTCCGTTCCGGATCCGCAGGTCGCGCAGATCGATCGGCAGGCCGGACGATTCGCCCTCCGGCGACCCGGCCGCTTCCGCGCCGCGCGCCGGACTCTCCAGCAGCAGGTCCAGAGCATTCTTCCCGCTCCCCGCGGCATCTTCGAAGTAGGCCATGCGGAATCCGTCGATATCGACGCTGTAGAGGGGCGCATCATCGACCAGGGCGTCCCAGGCGTTGAAGCCAATCCGGATTTCATCCGCTCCCATGACTTCCGTGCCGCCCTGGTTTTCTGCCAGGGCTAGAGATACGCCCCGCACCGCCAGGTGCGTCTTCAAACCAAGCTCGATCCGTTCGATCGTAATCTGCCCGTTGAGCCGTTCCTGGACATTCCGCAACACGGCCTGGCGGACCAGGTTCATGCCCCAGCCGGTACCCAGCAGGATGAGGACGGCAAGGACCGCGGCCAGGATCAACGAGGCCGACAGGACCAATGCCACCTTCATTTTGTTTTGCCGCAGATTCATTGTGCCATTCCAGGAAGTGACGATCAGACCCGTCCGCCGAAAACTTCCGTCAAAAACGTCAGTCGAAAACGTCTGTTGAAAGTCGTCCGTCGAGCATATCAGTCGAACAGCTTGTGGACGAACCGTGTTCTCATCGCCATGGCCGCCCATTCCATGTTCCGTTCAATGTCCTGCCGCAGTTGTTCGCCCGGTCCCGGGCCGCTCCCCTCCTCGTATCCGAGGCGACGGGCGAGAAACAGGAATTCCTGGGACGACTTGTCCGGAAGGACCAGGTCTTTTGCGTTTCCGCGTACCATGCGTAGGGCGTTGATCAGCCTGACAAGGAAACCGTACGCCCGTTCCAGCATGTTGCGCGCTTCGTCTGCAAGGTATCCGGCCCGGTTTAGGGCGTCCATGGCCTCCAGGGTCGTCGGACCGCGCACGGAGGGGTTCGTAGCGCCGTAGAGGATCTGCAGATCCTGTACGTAATATTCGATGTCGATCAGTCCACCGTAACTGTATTTGACGTTGATGGCGCCGGTTTCGACCAATTCGTCGTTCTGACGCTCGCGAAGGTGGGTCCACGACCTGCCGTCGACCGGGGCGTCGTTGTACACGAACGCATCGCGGGCCGCTTCCACGGCGGCGCCCAGGACCGGATCGCCTCCGATGGCGCGCAGTTTGATCAGGGCGTGGCGCTCGTAGGGCAAAGCGCCTCCCTTTTCATTGAAATACGCGTTGAACTTCTCCAGGGACGAAGCCAGCGCGCCCTTGTCTCCATAGGGCCGCAACCTGAGGTCGATCTCGAACAGGCCCTCTCTCCGGGATTCGATCGTGCCGCAGATCATGCGCGCAAGACGCTCGTAGTACTCCGAATTCAACACGGCCTGGCGGCCTTGCGTAGTGCCCTGACCCGCGTAAACGAACATCAGTTCTATATCCGAAGCCCAGCCCAGTTCCCGGCCGCCGCATTTCCCCAGCGCGCAGATACTGAAGACGCAGGGCTCGCCGGAGGGCAACAGCGGAGCGCCGTACTGAAGGCGCTGCTCCCGGTCGCAGATATCGAAGGCCGTTTCCAGGACCACCTCGGCCAGCGTGGTGAGCTCATGGGAAAAGGCCTGGATGTCCTCGTTTTTCTCCAGGATCTGGCGCATGCTGATCCGCAGCATCTCCTTATCCTTGTACCGGTTCAACAGTTCCTTGCGGCGGGCGTAACTTCCGACCCTGGACAACCGCGCGGCCAGTTCGCTTTCCATCTGCTCCCGCGACCTTACGATACCCACCACCCGGATGTCCTGCAGCACGGGGAACAGGTTCTTGTACTGCATCCTGAGGAAGTCCTTCCACAGGAAATCGCTCGTGCCGAAAATCTTTGCCATCGCGCTGATTACTTCCTGTTTCTCCAACTGGTCGAACATCTCTTCCATCGCCCGGCCGGACTGGACGTTGGCCAGGACCTGGTCGATCAACTGATTGAAGTGTTCCAGGGCCTGGGCGGGATTCGGCGCCCGGGTCAGCAGGTGGGTGAACTGCTTGATG
>JAPOOT010000458.1 GCA_026713285.1 Gemmatimonadota bacterium
AAGGTAGGTGGCCGTGTCCATCATCTCTTCCGCTATGCTCGTCAACGCCAGCGGCGACATCCTCGTCAATCTCCGCGACGACGATCCCCGGATCATCTTCCCGAATCAGTGGAGCCTCATCGGGGGCCACGTGGAAGCGGGAGAATCGCCCGAAGAAGGCCTGGTCAGAGAGGTTCGGGAGGAGATCGGCTACCGGCTGACCGAGTACCACGCCCTGGCGACCTTCTTCGACGGGGAAGACGTGCGGCACCTCTATCTCTCCCCGATCGACGTCCGGATCGAAGATCTCGTCCTGGGCGAAGGCCAGGCCATCCGGTACATCGATCCCAGGCGGGCGCTCGCCGAACTCGACCTGTGCGTCACCGGCCGGCGGTGCATCGAGGTCTACCTGCGCCACCTCGAATTCCAGGCGTACGTCCGCACGCGGAGCTGAGAGCGTCCCGCCAACCCGGCTCCGCCAACCCGGTTCCGCCAACCCGGCTCCGCGCCAACCCGGCACGCCACGCTGTCGCGCACACTGGCACGGCCCGCCTCACTGGAGCCACAATAACGCGCAACAAGCCCTCGCTATACTGGCGCGCCACACTGGAGCATCAACCTGCCGAACAACTTTCCCTTATGCCTTCCGCAACCCCCATGACCTGACCATGTAGTAGATCACCGGGATGACCACGAGGGTCAGTACCGTAGAAGTCACCATGCCGCCCACCATGGGCGCGGCGATGCGCTGCATGACCTCCGATCCCGTACCGGTTCCCCACATGATGGGCGTCAGTCCGGCCATGGTGGCGGCGACCGTCATCATCTTGGGGCGCACCCGCTCCACGGCCCCGTGCATGACGACCTCGTAGAGATCCTGGCGTGTGTTCAGCGCGTTACGGTCTACCCGTTCCTGAAAGGCCTGTTTCAGATAGAGCAGCATGACGACGCCCGTTTCCGCCGCCACCCCGGCCAGCGCGATGAAACCGACGCCCACCGCGATGCTGAAATCGTAGTCCATAAGATACATCAGCCACACGCCGCCCACGAGCGCGAAGGGCAGCGATAGCATGACGATCATGCTGTCCGTGACGTTGCGAAAGTTCATGTAGAGCAGCAGGAGAATGATGGCCAGGGTGACGGGCACGACGACCTGCAGGCGGCGCTGCGCCCGCTCCATGTACTCGTACTGCCCGCTCCAGACCATGCTGTATCCCACGGGCAGGGAAACCCGTTCCGCGATGTGCCGCCGGGCGGTTTCCACGTAGGCGCCGATGTCCGTGTCCTTCAGATCCACGTAGACCCAGGCCGTGGGTCGGGCGTTCTCCGACTTGATGCCGGCGGGTCCTTTCCGAAATCGGATTTCGGCCACCTGGCTGATGGGGATCTGCGCCCCCGAGGGTGTAGGAATCAGGATGCGCCTGAGGTCCGATACGTCGTCGCGCAGCTCCCGGGCATAGCGGATGTTCACCGGGTAGCGCTCGAGTCCCTCGACCGTGTGAGTCACGTCCACGCCGCCCACCGCCGACATGATGACATCCTGCACGTCGCCCACGGTCATCCCGTAACGTGCCGCCTCGACGCGGTCGATCTCGAAGTCGAGGTAGTTCCCGCCAAGTGTCTTCTCCGGGAAGACGCTGAGCGTGCCCGGCAGTTCACTGAGTTCTACCGCGACCTGCTCGGCCAGATTCGACAACTCGGCCAGATCGTTCCCCATCAGTTTGACGCCCACCGGGGTCCGGATGCCCGTGGACAGCATGTCGATCCGGGTGCGGATGGGCATGGTCCAGGCGTTGGTCAGGCCCGGAAACTGGATCGCGTTGTTGAGGGCTTCTACGAGTCCTTCGCGGGTCATGCCCGGCCGCCATTCTTCCTCGGGCTTTAACATGATGGTGGTCTCGATCATGGACAGCGGCGCAGGGTCGGTCGCCGTGTCGGCCCGTCCCACCTTGCCGAATACCCGTTCCACTTCCGGGAAGGAACTTATGATCTTGTCGGTCTGCTGCAGGAGTTGGCGGGCCTTGGTGATCGAAATGCCTGGATCCGTGGTGGGCATGTAGAGCAGGTCGCCCTCGTAGAGCGGCGGCATGAACTCGGACCCGATCCGCTGCAGCGGGTACCACGTGGCCGAAAGTACGACCACCGCGACGGCGATGGTCAGCCACTTCAGGCGGATCGCCGACCGGATCACGGGCCGGTACAGGAACACGAGCAGCCGGCTGAGCGGATTCCTGCGTTCCGGCAGCAGGCGTCCCCGGACCAGGTAGCCGGTCAGTACGGGTACGAAGGTAATCGCCAGCAGGGCGGCCGCTGCCATGGTGTACGTCTTGGTATAGGCCAGCGGCTTGAAGAGCCGGCCCTCCTGGGCCTGCAGGGCGAAGATGGGGGCGAAGGACAGCGTAATGATCAGCAGGGAGGAGAAGAGGGAAGGCCCCACTTCCTTCGTGGCGTCGAGGACGATCTGCCAGTGGTCCTTCTTCCCGCGGTCCCGCTCCATGTGCTTGTGCGTGTTTTCGATCATGACGATGGCGGCGTCCACCAGCGTGCCGATGGCGATGGCGATCCCGCCGAGGGACATGATGTTGGCGTTGATCCCCTGCCAGGACATGACCAGGAAGGCGGCGAGCACGCTGATCGGAAGGGTGAGGATGACCACCAGGGCCGATCGGAAGTGGATCAGGAAGATGATGCAGACCAGGGCGACGATGAGGCTTTCTTCCAGCAGCTTGTTGCTCAGGTTGTCGATGGCCCGTTCGATCAGGTTCGACCGGTCGTAGGCCGTGATGATCTCCACGCCCTCCGGAAGGCCCGACTTGAGCGACTCCAGCTTCGCCTCCACGTCCCGGATGACCTCCATGGCGTTCTCGCCGTACCGCATGACGATGATGCCGCCGACGATCTCCCCCTCGCCGTTCCATTCCGCCAGCCCGCGCCGCAGTTCCGGTCCGGTCGTGACCCGCGCCACCTGGTGCAGCAGGACGGGCGTGCCGAAATCGTCGACACCGAGGGTGACGTTCTCCAGGTCCTCGACGGACTTGATGTACCCCAGTCCTCGGACCATGTATTCCGTTTCCGCC
This sequence comes from Gemmatimonadota bacterium, assembly GCA_026713285.1. Lineage (GTDB taxonomy): Bacteria > JAAXHH01 > JAAXHH01 > JAAXHH01 > JAAXHH01 > JAAXHH01. The sequence continues at coordinate 3,057 of JAPOOT010000458.1, forward strand.
ATTTCCACGACCCGGCCGCCCACGTCGTTGTTGCTCCGCTGGATCGCCGTCTTGATCCGGTTGAGCGGTATGCCGTAGATCAGCAGCTTGTTGGGGTCGACCTCCACCTGGTACTGCTTCACGAACCCGCCGATGCTGGCGACCTCGGAAACGCCATGGACGGAAGTCAGTTCGTACCGGAGGAACCAGTCCTGGATGCTCCGCAGTTCCGCCAGGTTGTGCCGGTCGCTTCGGAGCACGTACTCGTAGACCCAGCCCACGCCCGTGGCGTCCGGTCCCAGGCTCGGATTCACGCCCGGCGGCAATCGGTCGGTCACGTAGCTCAGGTACTCCAGCACGCGGCTACGGGCCCAGTATATGTCCGTGCCGTCCTCGAAGATGATGTACACGAAACTGAGCCCGAAGAAACTGTAACCGCGGACCGTCTGCGCATGAGGCACCGCGAGCATGGCGGTCGTCAGCGGGTAGGTTACCTGGTCTTCCACCACCTGCGGCGCCTGCCCGGGAAACTCGGTCAGGACGATCACCTGCACGTCCGAGAGGTCCGGGATGGCGTCCAGGGGGATCTCCACCAGCGCCACGGTCCCTCCCGCGATCAACAGCAAGGTGACCAGGATCACCAGGAACCGGTTCTTGACGGAGTATTCGATAATGCGTTGTAACATGATGAACCCCTTTAAGTTCCGGACGGTCCAGGCGGACCGGTCAATGCGTCATCCGGTGGTCGAGCATCTTCTGGATCGCCTCCTGGAGCCGGCTTTCCGAATCGATCAGGAACTGGGCGGAGGTCACGACCCGTTCGCCCGCGCTGACGCCGCTCATCGCCTCCACGTAGCCTTCCCGACCCTCCATGCCGAGGGTAACTTCGCGGGGTTCGAACTTCCCGCCATTCAGGGCGACGAAGACCACGTTGCGTTCGCCGCTGTGGATGACCGAGCTGCCCGGGATAACCAGCACGGGCCGCTCGCTGCGCGCGGAAAGGCGGATATTGGCGTACATCTGGGGTTTCAGTTCGCGATCCCGGTTGGGAAACACCAGCCGGATCTTGATGTCCCGCGACGCGCGGTCCAGATAAGGATAGATGTAATCGATCGTGCCGCGATAGACCTTCCCCGGGTTGTAGGGCAGTTCCATCTCGGCCGTCAGCCCCGGGTTCAACCACGGCGCGTCCGCGTCGTATACGTGGGCGAAGGCCCAGATGCTCGAGAGATCGGCCATGCGGTACATGTCCATGCCGGGCGTGACCCGCATGCCCAGCTCGGCCATACGCTCCACGACGATGCCCTTTGAAGGCGCATAGATGGTCAGGGTCCGGGCGATCGTGCCCCTTTCCTCCAGTTCCCGGATCTGCGCCTCGGTCACGTCCCAGTAGAGCAGGCGGCGCCGCGAGGCATCCAGCAGCGACTCCGCGCCTTTCGTGATGGTCTCAAACGTGCTGTTTTCGAGATTTTCAACGTTTTGGAACGCCAGGAGGTATTCTTCCTGCGCCGCTACGAGTTCCGGCGAATAGATGTCCAGCATGGGATCGCCCGCGGCGACCCGCTGACCCGTCTCGTTCACGTACAGTTTTTCGATCCACCCAGGATACTTGACGTTGATCCGGGAATACATTTCCTCGTTGTAGTCGAGGTGGCCGACGGTCCGTATGGATCGAGTCAGCGGACGTTCCTGGACGTCCGCGGTCTGGACGCCGATGTTCTGTATCGTGGCCGGATCGATCACGATGGAAGCGCCGGGGGAGGGCGCCGCGTCCTCGGCCCGTTCGTCCATGGCCTGTTCGGCCACGGCCTGCTCTTCCGCTTCGGCCGTGTTTTTCACCGGCGTAAGATTCATCCCGCAGATCGGACACTGGCCCGGTTCTTCCGTAATCACGTTCGGGTGCATACCGCACGTCCAAAGTTGGACCTGAGCCGATTCATCGGCATGTTCGTCTAAGGCCCGTTCGTCCATGGCCTGTTCGGCCACGGCCTGCTCTTCCGCTTCGGCCGTGTTTTTCACCGGCGTAAGATTCATCCCGCAGATCGGACACTGGCCCGGTTCTTCCGTGATCACGTTCGGGTGCATACCGCACGTCCACAACTGGACCTGCGCCGTTTCATCGCTATCGGAAGTGGCCGTCGACTCCGGATCGCCACAACCCGTTAACAGCGCCA
>JAPOOT010000513.1 GCA_026713285.1 Gemmatimonadota bacterium
GCGGCATGCACACGGAAGCCGGCTGGTTCCGGTCGCCCGCCTCATCCTGGCCGGCATCGTGCTGCAAATCCTGATCGGCATCACCCTTGCTTACGGAGACCTGCCACGACCCGCACAGGTAATGCACCTCACCCTGGCCGCTCTGCTGGTCTGTGGAGAATGCAGCCTGATACTCATGGCGAGATCGGCGGACCGATAGGTGCGCATTTCTTCTTTTCACATGCCGGGCGTCCGATTATGTTGGTCATATTTCTCCGTGAAATCGCACAACGGACAACCGCCATATGAAATGACCAGGTCAGGCCCCGGCACTCCCCGCCCGGGGACGACCGGCCGCCACGTGCGTCAGCATGAATTGCGTGCGTGTGTAATGAGGTAGATGAACGAATGGATGAAATGACCGCGATATTGAAACGAATCAGGAAGCGTTTCAAGAACGGGAAACTCAAAATCGAGGACATCGACCGGGCCCTGGCTCAGGCACAGGGGCAGATACAGGCGCAGCCGCAGGCACAGGCACAAAAGCAGGCGCAGCGGTCTTCGACCGGGTCTAAACAGAGTCTGCTCTACTTGCACGCCCCCTCGACCAACCCCCACTCGGCCGTGGTCGGTATCAGTATTTACGAAGATGGAGCGGACTCCGACGGCCTCGACGAAAACGGCGATTTCAGGTACCGTTCGATCAAGGAAGCGCTGGACGACGGATGGCGCATCATCAAGTTTCCGGAGGCATCCCTGGCCATGAACGAACAGGGCAACTACGGCCTGGGATACGAGTTCGTCCTGGAAAGGTGGAGATAGGCATGGCAAAGGCGCCCTACGGCAAGAAAATGGATTGCGCGGCGACCATGACGGACCGCGAGGTGGTCGATTTCTGCCGCAACGGCTTCCTGATGCTGCCGGAAGTCGTTCCTAAAGAGATCAACGAACAGGTTGTCGACTACCTGGAGCGGAATGACAGCACCTACGAGCCGACGCCAATCGTGGGCGAGTCGTTCTTCGTAGACGGCGTGCTCATGAACCCGGAGGCGGCGGGCGCCGTCCGGTCGCTCCTGGGGCGCGATTTTACGCTGCCGCTCATCATCAGCAATCACCGGGGGCCGCTGCCATACGACAAACCGCAGAATTGGCACCGGGATGGCGGAACGATCTATACTCCGGCGCTGGAGTATCTTCAGGTATTCTATTATCCGGAGGAATGTACCGAGGACATGGGGCCGACCGTCGTGCTGCCCGGTTCGCACTTCATGCGCAACAAGGCGCCCATGATGGCCCACCTGGGTTCCATCCGCGGCACGGTGTCTACGGCCGCCCCGGCGGGGACGATCTTCCTTACGGTCTACGGCATCTGGCACCGCCGGTCGCGGGCCACGTCGGGCCCCCGGGGCAGGAGCGCCTATCGCAACCTGCTCAAATACAACTACTGGCGGACCGTGCCGCCCGTGCGGGACTGGGTAAAACAGGATGATATCGATTTCAATACGATCGACTTCAATCCCCCGGCGGGCGTATTCGAGCAGTTCCAGGGCGCGCTCGCCGCCGCACAGATGTTCACCTGGCTATGCGGTGCGGAGGACGAGTATGTAAAGCGGGGCGGGCAGAACTGGCCGATCGCCCCCACCGTGCGGGACGGGGTGAATCAGGCGGGGACGCCGAAGTCGCTGGCGAACGCGTAAATACGGCCCGGCAGATCAGGCGGGGACGCCGAAGTCGCTGGCGAACGCGTAAGAGCAGCGCGGCGGAACAGGAAGGAAACGAGACAGGCCATGAAAATAACCGATATCGCGATTACACACATCAATCCCCGGCTGGCCGACCGCAACGTGGGCCGTAAGGTCCTGTTCAATGGAATCGATACGCAGACGGTATTCAAGGTGACCGCGGACAACGGCGTGGTGGGTTACGGCGAAAGCCGGGGACACGTCACGATGGACATCAGGGAAGTGGACCGGTTGACCGGCAGCCATCCCTTCGACCACATCAACGCCGAACTACCGGTGGCGCTCATGGGCGCCCTGTACGATCTCATGGGGAAACACCTCGAAATACCGGCCTACAAGCTCATGGGTCAGAAGGTTCGCGACCGGGTGCCGGTCGCGGCGTGGACACGCTCGACATCTCCCGAAGACCTGGCCGCCGAGGTCGTGCGCGCGGCGGACGAGGGGTACATGGCGTTCAAGATGCACACCTGCGCGTTCTTCGATGTATACGAGCACAACCGCGCCGTGGAGGAGGTCGCGCCTTCCGGTTTCAAGATGCACTACGATTTCAACCACAACCGGTCGGCCGCCGACGTGGCGAGAATCGTCGAACACCTGGAGAAGTCGCCCGTCGTCGGCGTGATCGAAGATCCCCTGGTCTGGCGCGACGTGGACGGATGGCGCCGCCTGCGGGAAAAGACGACGATCCCTCTGCTCATGCATGTACC
>JAPOOT010000328.1 GCA_026713285.1 Gemmatimonadota bacterium
CTTCCGTGCACCACCAGCAGTACCACGATACCGATATCATCACGCTTAAGGTGGACGTTCGCCCAACCCATTCCGGCGATTCCTCCTGAGCGTCCGAACCGGCTGGGCGTCCGAACCGGCTGGGCGTCCGAACCGGCTGGGTGTCCGAACCGGCTGGGCGTCCGAACCGGCTGGGCGTCCGAACCGGCTGGGCGTCCGAACCGGCTAGTCGTACCAACCCCCGGCCGGTGATTCGGCCCCCGCCCCCGCCACGATTACTTCGGGTCTGAAGGCCTTGAACGGACTGTCTTTCGAAGATCTGCAGTGCGTGGAAGCGTAGTGGTACTGCAGCGCCCTGCGGCGCCGATCGCTCTTGTTCGGCGGCGTGTAGTGGTAGGTTTCTCCGTGAAATACGAGGGCGTCGCCGGCCTTCATGACGCAGGCGATCGCGGTGTTCTGCGCAGGCGCCGATGACAATCCGTAATCGTCTTCCACGCCCCCGTGTTCCCCGATGCCTTCTCGGTGCGAACCGGGTATGACATGCATGCATCCGTTTTCGACGTCGGTATCGTCGAGAGCGATCCAGAAACCGAAGACGTCGTTGGGCTCCAAACGGAAGTATGCGTTGTCCTGGTGCCAGACTTTCTGACCGCCGAACCGGGGCGGCTTCATTAAAAGCATGCTTTGAAACAGGGCGACATCCTGGCCAATCAGTTCGACGGCGATACCCACCATGACGGGATGGTGGGCCAGGGACCGGAACAACTCGTTGTGCAAGGTCATCCTGAAGAGCTTCCTCACGCCGAGTTCCACGCTTTCTGGCTCTACCGCCCCCCGGCGGACCGCGGGTTCGATCTGCACCAGTTCCTCCGGTACGTCCGGGTACCGGCCCACGATCGCGGTGATCTCCCGTCGTATGGACTCGACTTCGTCGTCGTCCAGCAGTCCCTCCATGACGTAGTACCCGTCCCGTTCAAATGCGGCTTTCTGTGCTCCAGACAACACCGTCCCTGTGGTCATCTCTCAGTCCTTCCAGTTGAATACGACGCCCATCATGTTCTTCTCCCGCCGGTATATCATCTCGTAGGCTTCGTTGATGCGGGTATAGTGCATTCTATGGGTTACCAGGCGTTTCGGTTCCAGTTTGCCGCCGCGCATGAGGTCCAGCGTGTAGCGGCACATGTTCGTCCATCCCCTCCGGTCGCCCCGTTCCGATGGGTACAGGTAACCGGTCCGCCCGTTTATGGCAATCAGGGAGATCCCCTTGAAATAGAACCATTCCATGTCCAGCGGGTTGAAATCCAGCGGCGGCTCGCCCCGTCCCGGCAGAGCCACGATCCCGACCCGCCCGTTGTCGCGCACGATCTGGCACGAAGTGCGAAGGGCGGGCCATGGGTTGGCTGTGAGAATGACCAGGTCGATCCCCTCGCCGCCGGTGAAGTCGTCCAGCTTCTCGTCGAGATCGGGATCGTTGTACAGGAAGGTCGCGTCCGCTCCCATGCGCTTGGCCATTTCCATACGAACCGGGCTGTTCGCGATGCCGATCGTGCGGGCGCCAAGGCAGGGTCCGAGTCCGACGGCGCCGAGTCCGAGAACGCCCAGACCGACAACGGCCACGTTCTCGCCAGGCTGGAACTGCGACTTGTAATAGCACTGGGCGCTCAATGTGTACAGGTGGCCGTATACGGCGTCCTCGTCATGCACGCCGTCGGGTACCTTCACGAGTACCTCGTCGTCTCTTGCGATGAACTCGGACTGGTGGGGGTATCGGGATATCACCCGGTCGCCCGCGGCGAAATCCGTCACCGCCTCTCCCACCCCCCGGATGACGCCCAGGTTGCTGTCTCCCACCCATCGCGGAAAATCGGGTGCCCCCGGGACCTGCTCCGCGCCCTCGTAGTTTCCCCGGTCCGTTCCGATCTTGAGGGCGGAAATCACCGTTTCGACCCATAGTTCGTGGGGTCCCAGGTTGTCCGTATCCAGCGGATGCTCTTCGATGCGAAGGTCCCGCGGGCCATGCAGCACGGCGATTTTCATGAATTCGGCTCCCGTTTATTTGTGCGCGTCAATTTTCCATTCCAAGCTTCTTCTCGTCCGA
>JAPOOT010000422.1 GCA_026713285.1 Gemmatimonadota bacterium
GCCAGCAGTCCCGGATTCACTGCACCCGCCTGGCCTGCGACAAGGCCGACAAGTGGTTCCTGCAACAGCATCCCCGGACACTGGATCTCCCCTTCCGCGAGAGACTCAAACGCACGGAAAAGACAAACCTCGTCGACCAGTACCTCCTGTGGGACCAACTTTCAACCACGGAGGAGAACCACATGCTGGACGGCCTTTCGGCACGTCCGGCACCCGTCACTTCAGAAGAACGCCGGGAATTCCTCGCCCGATTCGACGGAATCTGCCTGTCATCGGACGCCTTCATACCCTTCCGCGACAACATCGACCGGGCCAGCCGGAGCAATGTGCAATTCGTGGCACAGACCGGCGGATCGGCGGCGGACAAGGGCGTGACAGAAGCGGCCGACGAATACGGCATGGCGATGGTCCATACCGGGCTGCGGCTGTTTTTGCACTAGGAACGATCAGACCAGTTTAGGACAGAAAAAATACGAACAGAGATCCCATCCGAAGGGATTTGATTATGAAAAGATCAAATAGAAGCTCAGGATCCCTGTTACGACTTCGAGATAAGATTATCCAGAGCTTACCAGCGACTACTGCGTCCGAATGGTCTGCACGGTTCGACAATGTGGTCTCAGTCGGCACAGATCTTTCGCCAGTCATCCCGCGATTTCTACGTTGGTTACTGTCGGTCAATGGACCGATGGGCGCGGGTGCTGACATGGATGTGACGTCCACCGTTCGCTCACTGTACGACCGTGTATTAAACGGTGAGAAGGTAACCTTGTCGGAATGGAGAACTGCAAAGGAAGCCGCCCAGTACGCCAGTGCTAGTGTCTGCTTAGATGGGACGCGGTTTCCTGAGATGGATGCCACCGAATTCGCCGCAATGCGGAATGTTGCCCGAGCCGCAGAGGAAGCCGCCGAAATACCAAAGTCCGAGTCTTTTAACGATTCTTGCTTTGCCAGATGGAGAGGGGCGGAAGCTGCCATAGCCGCAAAGGAAGCAGTCGGTAAGGCGGAAGCTGCGATACAAGCCGACGAAGCAGTTATGAAAGCCACCGAAGCTGAATGGGAGGCTGGCGAAGAGAAGGAGGTTAAAAGTTGGAAGGCAGTTGCAAACTACTGGCGTGCTTATTACTTACGGATTGATGGTAAGGCTTTGGAGAATGAGGACTATAAGGGTCCCGCGGCCCCAGATACTATTGGAGATCCCGAACACGACTGGGCTGATGTAGAATCTACGAGGCCCGATCCTTGCTATCAGTGGGATGGGGAATATCCACCAACAGAGGCCGATGAGGTTAGTTGTGATGACGTTTTTGGACATCCTTTTAAAGAAGCCAGGGACGCCGAGGTTGCTGCGATGGCCGCAGATATACGAGCTCATAGGGAAGCCAAGCGTTTTGCCGAAACCGCTGCGATTGCTGCGAAATCTGCCGAGAAGGCTCAGGCTGCGACAGAGACCAACTGGCTCCGTATTGCTGACAGTCTACTAGAGATCATCACCGAGTGCGCCTTGGATCAAGACGAATCACGGCATCTACCTATTTTGAATGAATGAACTCGGAGGCTTGATATCGATGTCCACCCGAAGGCCCAACGTCATATTGGTCATCACCGACGACCAGGGCTACGGCGACCTTGGTTGTACAGGCCACCCCTGGTTGAGGACGCCAAGTATCGATGCATTTCACCGCGACGCGGTCCGCCTTGCGGATTTCCACGTTTCGCCTCTGTGTACGCCGACGCACGGTGCCCTGATGACCGGACGGCGACCCGTACGAAACGGCGCGTGGGCGACCTGCTGGGGACGGTCCATCCTACGGAAGACCGAGACGACCATGGCGGACGTTTTCGGCGAGGCCGGGTACCGCACCGCCATGTTCGGCAAGTGGCACCTGGGCGACAACTATCCCTATCGTCCCCAGGACCGGGGATTCCGGCACGTGGTTGCCCATAAAGGTGGGGGCGTGGGACAGACGCCCGATTTCTGGGGCAACAATTACTTCGACGACACCTATTTCCACAATGGGGAGCCCGTGGAGCACGCCGGATACTGCACGGACGTGTGGTTCGACGAGGCGATCCGATTCATCGAGAGGTGCGCGGCCGGCCGGTCCGCCGGTTCCTCGCCAGTGCAGAGGCAGCGCCGGGAAGCATCCGCGGCCAGTCCGGGCGGAGTGAACGGAGCGGCCAGTACAAACGGAGCGGCCAGTACAAACGGAGCGGACGGAGTGGATGGAGCGGCCAGTCAGGACGGAGCGGACGAGCCGTTCTTCGTTTATCTGGCCACCAACGCACCGCACACCCCCTATCTCGTGTCCGAGGAATACGCCCATCCGTACCAGAGTATTCATGAAATACCGGAACCCGAGTTCTGCGGTATGATCGCGAACATCGATGAAAATTTCGGTCGCCTGCGGCGCACGCTGGCACAACTGGGCCTGGAGGAAAACACCATCCTGGTCTTCATGACAGACAACGGGAGTTCCGGTGGCAGCGAACTCGATGAGAACCAGCACGCGGTGCGGGGTTACAACGCGGGGATGCGGGGCAAGAAGGGTTCCTACTACGATGGCGGTCACCGTGTGCCCTTTTTCCTTCGCTGGCCGGGAGGCGGTCTCGGGGGAGGACGGGACGTGGACGAGATGACGCTCCACGTAGACATCCTTCCGACACTTATCGCGTTATGCGGGTTGGACGAACCCGAGGTGGACTTCGACGGGGTCAATGTGGCGCCGCTGCTGCATGGCGAACAGTCGAACCTGCCCGGCGACCGGGTGCACTTTCTTCAGTACCGGCAGGATACCGCGCCTCCGGAGAAATGGACCAGCGCGGCCATGACCCGCCGGTGGCGGCTGGTGCGGGGCAAGGAACTGTACGATATCAAGGCCGATCCGGGACAGCGGTGTGACGTCGCCCGGGAGCATCCGGACGTGGTGGACCGGTTGCGTCGTCACCACGACGCCTGGTGGGACGAAATATCACCCGGTCTCGATGCGTATTGCCCCATCGAGCTGGGAAGTCCCGCCGAGAATCCCACCCGCCTTTGTGCCATGGACGTCCTCGGCGACGTGGCCTGGCACCAGACCCATATCGCCCGGGCACAGCAGAGCAGCGGGTCGTGGGCCGTCGAGATCAATCGGCCGGGCCGCTACCGGTTCAACCTCCGCCGCTGGCCCGCCGAACGCGATCTTGCGATGGACGGCGTGATACCGCCGGACGAGGCGCGCCGCCTCATCTATGCGCCTGAAGATGCGGGCGCGCTGGCCTTTGAGCCCGTCGAAGCGCGGCTGTCCCTGTTCGGTGAAACACACCGCGTGGCAGTGAATAAAGGCGATACGGCCGCCGAATTCACCTTCGAAACCACACATAGGGGTGTGACGAACCTGGAAGCCTTCTTCGTCGACGAGACCGGAGATGTCCGCGGAGCGTACTACGTGGATGTCGAGCGGCTGGATGAGGTTTAAAGGTGGGCGCTGTCCGACTGCCTGTGGCTCGGATCGACCGTGAAACCGAAGCGTGAGGACTAAGCCGTCACCCCGTGACGGATGCCAAGCGCCTCGGAGAACCTTTCAATGGAAGTCGCCAGTCCGTCGATCAGTCCCTCGTCAAAGGCTGTCAACCTGGCGTCCGTCGATCGGCAACGCGTGGTGATGGGCATTCCGACGCGTTGCAGGTACCGCTTGCAGGTAACGAGGTACTTGTTGTTCACGACCGGTGCCAGGGCTGTCATCATCCGTTGTACCTCCTCCGCCGCTTCCGGCTGCCCGTCATATTCCGCGCACAGCCAGGAAAACAGCTCGGGAAACACGTTGGCGGCGACGGGCGAAATGCCCGCGGCGCCGTGGCGCAGCCCCTCGAGACCGGTTTCGAAATGGGCGTTGTAGACACCGAGCCGCGTAGACCGTACGGCGTCGATCTTCCGCCTGAGTATGTCGATATTGCAGGCGGTATCCTTGTGGTAGAGGAATCTGTCCGTGCTGCCGAGATGGCCGAAAAGACCGGGCGAAATGAGCCGGTGAAATGGCGTTGGGCATTCGTAGAGCCCCAGCGGGACCGGGTCGGTCAGTTCGAGCAGCCATTCCATATTCCGTTTAAGCACTTCCTCGTTCTCGTCCCGGCCGGCCAGCAGGCAAACGATGACGACCACCGCGTCCACGCCCGTATCGGCCATGCGCCGGACGAAATCGGCCTGGCCGTCGACCGGACCGCCGAAGGTGCCGGTCGCGACCACCGGTACCCGTCCGCCGGCCCGCTGTACGACGCGGTGGGTCACCTCCAGGCGTTCGTCATCGTCCAGGTGAAACATCTCGCTTGAACCACAGCAGGCGAAGAGTCCGGACGATCCTCTTTCGATGTACCAGTCGGTCAGGGCATCCACGCCCCGCCAGTCGATGGATCCGTCTTCGTGAAAGGCGTTGAGCATCACCGGCCAGAGGCCGCGTGGCAGTTTATTCATGGACATGGCGTGGGGTCCTGGGTGGACAGGACATGGCTCGATTGGCTGACATGAGTTCGCGGTCCAGGGATCATATCCTTTAATCGTCCTCGGTGTCAAGAATAACCGTACCGAATCAAACGGCCGGACGAACGCGGGTTTTGATTGGCCAGGTACGCGGTGTAGTCCTTTACACCCAACGGCGCCGAAGGTATATTTTCGGGTAGCGATCCTGGTATCGCATGGGCGATTCCAACCCCATTCACAGTGACGAATCCGCCATATTTCCGTACAAAATCGAAAGAAAGCCATGTCCGTTCTCGGCCTTACCTGTACCCGTTGCGATGCCCAGTATCCTTTGGAACCCATGTTCTTCGGCTGTCCCGCTTGCGCGGACGGCCCGGATCGCGGCACGGACGAGCCCGGTCATGACGTGGACGGCCCGGATCGCGGCACGGACGAGCCCGGTCATGGCGCGGACGGCACCGGTCGCGGTACTGAAGAGCCCGGTCATGGCGCGGACAGCCCGGACCGCGGTACTGGTCGCGGCGCGGCCGCCCTGACCGTGACCTATGACTACCAGGCGATCGCCGCCGATCTGAACGTGGAGAACTGGAACCGGGCGGGGCACGGCATCTGGCGGTTCGACGCCCTCCTACCAATTCGGGACCCGGCTGATCAGGTTTCCCTCGGCGAGGGGAACACGGCCCTTGTGCGGCCGCGGAAAGTCTGCGAAGCGACCGGGTTGTCGAATCTGTTCATAAAGAACGAAACGACCAATCCCACCTGGGCCTTCAAGGACCGCTTCCACGCTTCCTCGGTCTCCATGGCGAAGTCCCTGGGCTTCTCCCGGATTACGGCCAGCACCACGGGCAATCACGGCGCTTCGGCCGCGGCCTATGCCGCCGCCGCGGA
>JAPOOT010000179.1 GCA_026713285.1 Gemmatimonadota bacterium
CATCCAGGTGGGAACGACCTTCATCGCGCCTTCCGAGGTGCTGCTGGCCAAGAAGATGGCCGAGATCGCGCCGGACCCGCTGCAGAAGTCCTTCTTCGCCTGCACGGGATCCGAATCCAACGAAATGGCGCTGCGCCTCGTACGGAAATACACGGACCGTTTCGAGGTGATCGCCCTCATGCGCGGCTACCACGGCCAATCCTACGGCAGCGCGTCCATTACCGGCCGGGGCGGCATGCTTCGGGAAGGATACGGTCCCATGCCCACGGGCGCGTCCTTCATCCCGACGCCCTACGAGTACCGCTGCCAGTTCTGCCGGGATGAAGCCTGCTGCAACCTGGGATGCGCCGACGCCGCCGAGAACGTGATCGACTCGTCGACTTCCGGACGGCCGGCGGCCTTTTTCTTCGAACCGCTCATGAGCGCGGCGGGACAGATCGTGCCGTCCAAGGAGTGGATCCAGCGGATCGTGGAAATCTGCCGGGAACGGGATATCCTGACGGTGGCGGACGAGGCCCTGACCTGCTTCGGGCGGACGGGCAAGTGGTTCGCATTCGAGCACTTCGATTTCGTACCCGATATCGTCACCTGTTCCAAGGGACTCGGTGGCGCCGTGCCCCTGTGCGCGGTCATGACTAGCGCTGAGATCGCGGACGCCGCGGTGGCTAAGGGATTCATGCCCTTCTCGTCCCACGCCGGAGACCCGCTCCTTTGCGAGACCGGCCTGGCCAATATTGAAATCGTCGACCGGGAGAACCTGGTGGAAAACGCCCGTGTCGTGGGCAACTACTTCATGGACCGGCTCAAGGTGCTGGAAGATGAACTCGAAATCGTGGGAGAAGCCCGGGGGCTCGGTCTCTGCCTCGGCCTCGAGCTGGTGACGGACAAGCAGAGCCGGACGCCCAATTTCGAAGGGGCCGCCATGGTGACGGAGTACTGCTACGAAAACGGACTCTGGCTGCCCATCGTGCCAAGGATGCAGAATAAGGACCCGTTGAGCCTGCGCTTCATGGAACTGTCGGGTTCCCAGGTACTGCGATTCATGCCGCCGATCACCATTACCGAAGCCCAGATCGACGAATCCTTGGAAATCATCGAGGCCGGACTCCGGATCGCGGAGGAACGTACCGCGCGGGTGGCGCCTGCGGCCGTGTAAGGCGCGCCGGTCCGGCTCGGTTCCGGCTTGTGGCAGGGACGATCAGATCAGGCGAACGAATATGTACCAGAGCCCGATGGAGATATAGGTCGCGGTGATGGCGACCATGATGACCCGGGTAAGGGGATGGGGTTTGGTCCACGTCGGGAATGCCCGGGGGACGAGCACGTAATTCAGGTAGATCAGTCCGGGACAGAAGAGTCCCATGGCCATGAAGGCGATGACGCCCCGTATGATGAGCAGATCCCCAGGCTGCGCAAGGGGCAGCGTAATCGTCGTCAGAATGGTAAAAACCACGACGAATCCGTAATACAGCGTACGGAAATGAAACCGGCGCGCCCGCTTCACGTTGGCGTAGATGAAGTCGGCCTGCATGCGGGCGAAGCCGTCGGTGGACTGCAGCCAGGCATCGCAGAGGAATGCCGCGGCGATGACCAGGAAGATGATCTTGCCGATGGCGCCCCAACTGACCTCGAAGAAGGCGGACTGCACCACGGCGATTTCCCAGCCCTGGGGAACGATGCCCTGCGGCTTCAGCAGGGCCCAGGCCAGCCAGCACATGATGACGGTCGTGACCAGGTTCAATGTGACGCCGAGTCCGGATTCCAGGTGCAGGTACCGCATGAATTTCCGGTAATTCGTCCGGTTGGGCGTTGTATCCTCGAATGCGTATCCGGTGGCCGAAATAGCTTCCGGCGCCGTGCGCAGGGGGCTCGTTATACGTCCGATATAAGACGACATCCCCACGCCCTTGTCCCGCATCCAGTAGGACAGGAAGAGCTGTCC
>JAPOOT010000104.1 GCA_026713285.1 Gemmatimonadota bacterium
CGGTGATCCCATACAGCACGCCATGATATCCGGTCCTTCGACGGAGTGTCAAGGCCAATGTAGCGGCACAACCGTACAGGAAGCGCGTCTTGACAGTACCCGTGGGCGTGGTATCTTCAGCTTCGTCATGCCTCTGCCCTTCCAAGCGTTTCGAGACCGGTTTCCCGCGCTCCAGTACCGCGATTTCCGCCTTCTGTGGTCCGGTCAGATCGTTTCGCTTACCGGATCCCGAATGCAGCAGACGGCTGTGTTGTGGCATATGTATTTGTTGACCGAATCCGCGTATGCCCTTGGTGCGATGGCAGTTATAAGACTCATACCCATCGTGGTTCTTTCACCGCTCGCCGGTGTGATCGCCGACACCCATGACCGCAAGCGCGTACTGCTCATCGCCCAGTGCGGCCTCGCCCTGATCAGCACGACGCTGGCGTGGATCACCTGGTCGAGCCAGGATTCCCCCACCACGTTGTATGTGATCACCGCCATAAGCGCGGGGATCGGTTGCTTCAGCAATCCGGCTAAAAACGCCATGGTGCCGAACCTGGTCGACCGGAGGCACCTGGCCAACGCCATGAGCATCAACATCACCGCCTCCCATGTCGCATCGGTGACCGGACCGGGCATTGCCGGCCTGATCCTGGCATCGGGCTCCATCGCGGCCGTTTACTGGATCAATACGGTTTCATTTGTCTTCATGATCGTTCCGATCCTCATGTTGCGTTCCGGGCACCGCAGCATCGGCGGCGTGACGCGGGTCAGTTTCGCGGCAGCGCTCGAGGGGCTGCGTTTCATACGGCGTTCGTCCATTATACGCTCGGCAATGTTGCTGGACTTCACCGCTACGTTCTTTGCGTCCGCCACGTCGCTGCTGCCGATTTTCGCAGCGGAAGTGCTGGACGTAGGAGAACAGGGGTACGGCCTGCTTACGGCGGCCCCGGCGATCGGCGCCGTGCTGACCGGCGCGCTCATGTCCACCTTCCCGGTGATTTCGGGCCAGGGACGGCTGTTGTTCAAGGCGGTGGCGTGTTACGCGATGGCCACCGTGGTCTTCGGCATATCATCAAGCTTCTGGCTCACCTTCGCCGCGCTGTTCCTGACCGGGGCGTTCGATACGGTAAGCATGGTGCTGCGCCATACCGTCATGCAGTTGTCGACCCCGGACGAACTGCGTGGCCGCATGACTTCGGTGAACATGATTTTCGTCATGGGCGGACCCCGGCTCGGCGAAGCAGAAGCCGGCCTGGTGGCGGGACTCGCGGGAGCCCCCTTCTCCGTGATTACGGGTGGGATCGGCTGCCTCGCGGCCGTCGCCGTCATAGCCTGGCGGTCTCCCACGTTGAGACGATACGACGGCCATCGATGACTCGGTTTCGAAAGGACCGGTTATGATATACGATGTTCACGCTCACGCATGGCGGTACCCCGATCACTTCAACGATACCTTTCGGAACCAGGCGATCAGAATGCGGGGGTATGAGCTGGACTTGACGCCGGAATACGCGAGCTACCTGGCTTCCGCGCGAACCGCCGGCCAGCCCGTGAAAACCGTGGTCTTCGGCGGTAAGGCGAGGTTGTCGGGACTGTGGACGCCGGACCGTTACGTGTCGGCATACTGTGCGGAGTATCCCGATCAGACGATTCCCTTCATGTCGCTTGACCCCACCCAGGACGGATGGAGAGACGAGATGACCGAAGGATGGGAACACCTGGGCATGCGCGGCATCAAGCTTTTGCCCATGTACGCGGGGTTCTACCCCCAGGACCCCGAACTCGACGACCTGTGGCGGTACGCTGCCCGGAACGACCTTCCGGTGCTTTTGCATACCGGCACGACCTTCGTCGACCAGGCGCCCCTGGACTGCACCCTGCCGCGGCATCTCGACACGGTCGCCATCAAGTTCCCCGAATGCAGGATCATCCTGGCCCACCTCGGCCACCCCTACGAAGGGGAAACCGTGGCGGTGATCCGCAAGCACCCCAACGTGTACGCCGATGTGTCCGCGCTGCACTACCGTCCCTTTCAGCTCTACCACAGTCTCATGCTCGTCCAGGAATACGGGGTATGGAACAAGCTCCTCTTCGGTACCGACTACCCGGTCACGACGGTGGACGACACGCTTCGCGACCTGCGCGGACTGAACGGCATGCTCGAAGGCACGGCCCTGCCTCGGCTGGACAATGCTGAAATGGAGGGAATGATTCACCGGGACGCGGGGGAGATCCTGGGGATTGACTGATCCTGCCGGGAGGGGCGGGGGCAGTCCACGCCAAACCGCACGCCTGACCGCGCTTCCTATCCTTCACCGGTCAGCCACTGCCAGAACCGGAAGGGTTCCGGTTTCTTTTTGGTGGGATCCTCGAAGACGTCCCTGGTGATATAGAGATTGGTCTGCAGGTTGGACATCAGTTCGCCGCGCCAGGCCCGATAGCCCCACTGGTTGGGTTCCAGGGACACGCCCCGGACGAAGGGCTTCCACATCTGGTTGATCCGGATGTACCACAGGAAAATCCCGCCGGCTTCGTCGACCAGGATCCGCTCGGCGTCCCGGTACATGGCCATACGGCCCTCCGGGTCGCCGACGAGTTCGTTGGCCTGCATCACGAGTCGCTCGAAACGATCGTTGCGCCAGGCGTGCCGGCCGTTCGAAAGCCAGATGGTAAGCAGGTTTCCCGCGTCGATGAAGTCATACTGGTAGGGGACCATCCCCAGGGTCAACTCCCGGTTGCTCATGGCGTCCAGGTAGACCTTCCGTTCCACGTTGCGTACACCGACATCCAGCGCAAGGTGCTGATTCAACATGGCCTGGACCGCCTCCGCGGCTGTCCGTATGTTTGCGGCCTCTCCGCGCAGCCAGATGTTCACCTCCGGAAAACCGCGTCCGCCGGGATAGCCGGCCTCGGCGAGATAGCGTCGTGCGAGTTCGGGATCGAATTTCTGCAGTGGGGCCAGTTCCTCCGTGTTGGAGCCCGGGAAGCCGGGCGGCAGCATGGAGGTGGCCGGTATGCCGACATCCCGCATGGCCGATTTGATGATGGCATCGACATCGATGGCATGGGCGAAGGCCTTGCGTACGCGCACATCGTCGAACGGCGGGTTGTAGGTGTCCAGCATCAGGTAGTACGTGGAGAAGTCCGTATAGGCATTCAGTTGATCGCGCAGGACCCGATCCGCCTTGATCCGGTTGATTTCGGCCTGGTTGGTCAGGGGGACGTAGTCTACTTCGCCGGCTTCATAGGCGGAAAGAAACTGCGGGGGAACGGCCAGGTTGTACAACCGGGACACTACCCGTTCCAGCATGGGCCTGGTGGGACCCCGGTAGTTCAGGTTGATACCGAGCACGATGCGGTCGCCCTTGATCCATTCGACCAGGCGGTAAGGACCACTGCCGAAATGGGTTTCGGGCCGCGTCGCCCATTCAGGGCCGTATTTATCAAACAAATGGGTCGGCGAAACCCAGCTTTTTGCGAGCAGGAGCGGCAGATAGGGCGTCGGACTTTCCGTCGTGAACGCCACGGTGTGTTCATCGAGGGCCTTGACGCCCAGGGAGTCGAGCGGAAGGCGTCGGCCAACGACGTCGGTCCAGTTTTTTATAGACCGGAAGTACCATTCGAAATCGAAACCCGTCTCCGGATTCGCCCAGCGACGGAAGGTGGCCTCGTAGTCGCGGGCCGTCAGGGGATGGCCGTCGGCGAAGATCATCCCCTTGCGAATCTGGTAGGTCCAGGTCAACCCGTCCTCGGACAGTTCCCACGAGGTGGCGCCCGCGGGCAGCAGGTTGAAATCCCGGTCCACGCGGACGAGCGGTTCGGCCACCAGCCCCACCCCCCACGCCTGCTTATAGGTGGAAGTGCCGCGGTCGAGGTACCTGTTATCGGGAGAAAACTGGGTAAGGACCTGGAGTTCCGGCGGCGCGGCATCGGGCGGCAGCGTGACGCCGAATGAGTTTACATATCGTTCCGTCCCGCCGGCTTCCCTGTCGCCGCCTTCCTGCAGGGCCAGGACGGATAGGCTGGCCAGCGCAAGGGCCGCCCCGAGCAAGGGCAGAACGGCCACCGTGTGCATGCATCGCACGTTACGCAGGATGGACGCAGCCTGATAAAGTCGGAACAACGGCAGGTGTCCCTCAATCTACGGGTTGGATATTGTCATGGAGTCGATGGTGGATCTTACGGAAATCCAGTTAGCCTGTCAACGGTTTCGTCCCCTGACAGCGTACATAAAAACAGGTGACACGTAACACCCGGGCATTTACTCTATAAAGGTTCCGCCAGCGATGTAATCGCCTCCCGACTCGAGGCAAAGGGAGTCTGGAGGACGGATTCCACAGAAAGGAAGACAGCATGCCTATCGCCACGAGACAACTGGGAACCACGAACGCCCACGTGACCGAACTGGGTTTCGGATCCGCGCCGCTTGGTGACCTGTTCCAGCCCGTCACGGAAGCCAAATCCCGCGCAACGCTGCGGGCGGCCTGGAGGGCAGGTATACGCTACTACGACACTTCTCCATGGTACGGCTACGGGAAGAGCGAACTGCGACTGGGCGAGTTTCTGCGTCAGAAAAACCACGGTTCCTACGTGGTGTCCACCAAGGTCGGCCGCGTGTTCAAGGCAACCCGGGACCTCAGGAATTTCGACTACGGCTTCTGGTGCGGCGGCCTGCCCTTCGATCACGTCTACGATTACAGCTACGACGGGCTCATGCGGTCCTACGAAGACAGCCTCACCCGATTCGGGGTACACCGGGTCGATCTTCTGCTGATCCACGACCTGGATCCCTTCTATCACAACGAGGCCCAGATCCAGGCCTATCTCCATCAACTATTCACCAGCGGCTGGCGCGCGCTGGCGGAACTCAAGGCCTCGGGCGATATCAAGGGCGTGGGCGCGGGACTCAACAAGACCGGCATGATGCTGCGCTTCCTGGAGCTGATGCCGCTGGACTTCTTCATCGTGGCGATGCCTTACACCCTGCTGGACCAGGAGGCCCTCGACCGGGAGCTTCCCCGGTGCGTGGAAGAAGGGATCGGCATCGTGATCGGCGCCGTCTTTGCTTCGGGGATCCTGGTCACCGGTCCCACGGAAAACTCGACCTATGGTTACATGCCCGCGACGCCGGAGATCATGGAGAAGACACGGCGCATCCAGGCTGTCTGCGAACGGCACGGCGTGCCGCTGGCCGCGGCTGCCCTGCAGTTTCCGCTGTTTCATCCGGCGGTCGCATCCGTCATCCCCGGTGCGATCAGGCCGGAATACGTCGAATCGAACCTGTCCAACTACCAGCACGAGATTCCCGTGGATCTGTGGGCCGAATTGAAATCGGACGGGTTGATACGTGAAGACGCTCCGACTCCCGGGTAGCCGTTGATGGAATTCGAACTCTGGCAACTGTTCCTGCTCGCCGGCGTGGGTGTTCTTTCAGGCTTCCTGAACGTAATGGCCGGCGGCGGATCTCTGCTGGCCCTCCCCGTCCTCATCTTCATGGGGCTCCCCGGCAACGTGGCCAACGGCACCAACCGTGTGGCCATCGTCGCCCAGAACGTTTCCGCCTTCACCAGTTTCTTCAGGAAGGGGTATTCGGAGTTACGCACGATGCTGACCCTCGCGCTTTGCGCGGTGCCGGGGGCGGCGATGGGGGCGTACCTGGGTACCCAGGTCAGTGGCGAACTGTTCAATCGGATCCTCGGCGGCCTGATGATCGTGCTGCTGATCCTGATGAGCAGGAAACAGCGTGACGTGGCAGTAATCGAAAAACCCCGGAGACTGGTGCTGGGCCACTTCCTGATGGTCGCGGTGGGATTCTACGGCGGATTCATCCAGGCCGGCGTCGGGTTTATACTCATGGCGGTGCTTTACCGTGTCGTCGGACTTGACCTCGTCCGGGTCAATGCCTACAAGGTATTCATCATAGGCATATATACCCTGGTGGCGCTGGCCATATTCGCGGACAAGGGTCAGGTGCTCTGGCTTGCCGGGGCCAGTCTGGCCGTTGGCACCACGATCGGTGGATGGATCGGCGCTCATTTCACCGTCAAACGGGGCGAACGACTGATCCGCGTCATCCTTAACGTGGTGCTGATCGTCATGGCCGTAAGACTGCTGTTCTAAACCCGGATCACCGGAGGTCGGCATGACTGATACGGCAGGCGGGTCCCGGCCGAATGTCGTACTTTGCATTTGCGACCAGCTACGCCCTTTCGAACTGGGATGCTACGGGAACGAGGTCGTCCGGACACCCCACCTGGACCGACTGGCGACAGAAGGCGTTCGTTTCGAAACGGCGGTCAGCAACAACCCGGTCTGCATGCCCGCCAGATCCTGTCTCATGACCGGCCAGTACAGCCGGACCTGCATGGGCATGCTGGGCAACTACGCAGAGCGGAACGAGGATGGATCGACGACGATGCCGGAGTATCCC
>JAPOOT010000101.1 GCA_026713285.1 Gemmatimonadota bacterium
CTTCGGCGGCAAGCGTCTGCCCCTGCGCGCGTCCACGGCCCGCGCCGTCGTCGACGGGCGCCTCGTGGACGTCCCGCGCTACTCGGATCCTGAACCGGCGGTCTTCGAAGGCGTGGGGGAATGCGAAGCCTGGCACGAGGGCTTCATGCCCTGGCTCCTGGAGTTGGAAGCCCTGAAGGGCCTGCGTGCCGGGACGCAGAAGACGGTGCGCTGGCCGGGATACGCGCACAGGGTTACCGTGCTGCGCGAGCTCGGTCTGCTCGGCGAGGACCCGGTGGACGTGGACGGCGTACCCGTTATACCGAAGCACGTGGTGGACGCCGTGCTCTATCCCTCCGTGAAGATGACCCCGGAGGACCGGGACATCACGGCCTACCGCGTCACGGTGATCGGCGAAAAGGACGGGCGGCCCGCCGCGAGAACTGCAGAGATGATCGACCGCTACGACGAAGGGACGGGGTTTACCTCCATGGCGCGGACCACGGCCTTCACCGCGGCCATCGCCGCGCGCATGGCGGCCCGGGGCGACCTCGCCCATCCGGGCAGTCCTTTCGTGACCCCCGAACAGGCGATTTACGGGGACCGGTATCATATGATGATCGACGAACTCGAGCGGATGGACGTGCGGATCAGGATAAGCGGAAACTGAGCAGATCGCGGCCGGAAAGAACAGAGAGACTGAGGCGGTCCTGGTCGGGTTCGTTCGGGAGACTGACCAGGACCAGGCCGGTTGCGATACTGTAACGATGTGGCTCTAGCGCCGGGCCGGATTCGCGGTGAACTGAGGGTTGAGTTGACCACGGCCGTTCGCGATACGAAAACGAACTGGCTCTAGCGCCGGACCGGATTCGCGGTGAACCAGGTGATGGGCAGATCGCGGGAGGGACACGCGTGAAGAATACTGACGAAAAGCAACCGGCGGCCACCGGTAAGAAAAAGAAGAAGAAGAAAAAGCTGAGCCGCGAGGCCTACGAGGCGGAGTTGGCCCGCCTGCAGGTCGAGTTGTCAAAGCTGCAGGAATGGGTGGTCGGCCAGGGCAAAAAAGTGGTGGTCATCTTCGAAGGTCGCGACGCGGCGGGCAAGGGGGGCACCATCTCCCGCATCACCGCGCGGCTCAATCCCCGCGTCTGCCGCGTGGCCGCGCTGGCCAAGCCGACGGACCGGGAACAGTCGCAGTGGTACTTCCAACGTTACGTGGCC
The DNA here is from genome assembly GCA_026713285.1 of Gemmatimonadota bacterium. Lineage (GTDB taxonomy): Bacteria > JAAXHH01 > JAAXHH01 > JAAXHH01 > JAAXHH01 > JAAXHH01. The sequence continues at coordinate 1,201 of JAPOOT010000101.1, forward strand.
CAACTGCCCTCGGCGGGCGAGATCGTGCTCTTCGACCGGAGCTGGTACAACCGGGCCGGCGTCGACCGCGTGATGGGGTTCTGCACGGAGGAGGAGTACCGGGAATTCCTCCGAACCTGTCCCCAGTTCGAGCGCATGCTCGTGCGTTCCGGCATCAAATTAATCAAGTACTGGTTCTCGGTAAGCGCGAAGGAGCAGGAACGGCGATTCAAGAACCGGATCAAGGATCCCCTCAAGAGCTGGAAGTTCAGCGACATGGACCGGCAGTCCTACATGAAGTGGGACGAGTATTCGCTCGCCAAGGATGAAATGATGAACTACACGGACATCAATCAGGCGCCCTGGTACGTCGTGCCTTCGGACAGCAAGCGCCGCGCCCGGCTGAACTGCATCACCCACCTGCTCAGCCTCTTCCCCTACGACGAGAATCCCCCTACGTCGGGCATCGAACTGCCGGACCGCGATACCGACTCCGGCTACGTACGCCCTCCCATGGACGATCAGCGATTCATTCCCGAATTTTACTGAGTGCGTTGCGGAACGTACCTACTTGATGATCTCGTCCAGGATGCGTCCGTCGCGGCCCGACGGCTGCGTGATCCGTAGCAGGTTGGCGATCGTGGGCGTGATATCGGCCGTGTCCACGCCGTGGCGGTAGTGGCCGGGGGCGATCCACGGTCCGAGGAACATGGCCGGCACGTGGAGATCGTATTCGTGGGGCCATCCGTGTGACGTGCCCACCGTGGCCGACCCATACTCGCCCAGGAGCAGGTAAAAAGGCGTGGCAACGAGCATGACGTCGCCGCTGTTCTCGGTATGGAAGCTGTGGTAGACGGCTTTCGTCAGGTCGGATTCCGGAAGTTGCCGCCGCTCGATGCGGTGCCGGGCGTAGGCCCGCCAGACGGCCGGGTGTGCGACGATTGCTTCGGCCGCCGTTTTTTCGACTTCCGCGTGGCTCAGGCCGTGGCGGGCGATGGCGTCGTAGTTGAGATAGAGGCCCGATTCAGCCAGGTGTTCCACCCAGTCCTCCTCGCCATGCAGTCCGTCCAGGGCTTCCTCCACCAGCGCCGTCAGGGGTTCGGGACCGGCGCGTCCTGCCTCGAGGCCTTCGAGACGCAGCTGTTCCGGCAGCGCCAGCACGCCGTGGTCGGCCGTAAGGACGAGGAGGGTCTGTTCCAGTCCCACGCGGTCGTCCAGGAAGGCGAAGAAGTCGGCCAGCTGCCGGTCCGTACGCAGGGTGGCGTCCATGGCTTCCTGGCTGAAGGGTCCGAAGTCGTGGCCGATATAGTCATTGGCCGAAAGGCAGATAATCAGGACGTCCGGGATATCGTCCTGCCCGAGTTCTTCCTCGATTATAGCCTGCCGGGAGAATTCCAACTGGTAGTCCGTGGACCAGGGAGTATGCTTGAAAGCGTTCCAGTAACGTGGACCGGGCGCATCCAGCCCGCCTTTTGTCACGTGAGGGAAGATGATCCCGCTGTCCCGGTTGTCTTCCTCGCCCTCGCGGACGTCCGGTCCCGCCCGGTCGAGATAGAGTTGCTCGGGCATCAGGCGCTCCCATTTGCGGCCGAAGGACTGATCCGGCAGCTTCCGGTCGTTGAATCGCTTGACCCACCCGGGCAGGTCGTCCATGAAGTAGCTGCTCGACGTGATCCGGCCCAGGGACGCCTCGAACCAGTATGGCGCGCCCAGTTTCCCGGCGGAGATCATCGCGCTGTAGTCCTTGAGGGAAATGGATATGGCCTTGCCCCGGTAGCGGGTGGCCATGCGCAGTTCATCGGCCAGCGAGGATCCCTCGAGCTGCCGGGTGGAGGCCCGGCCGTTCTCGGTGGGTTCCTTGCCGAGGATGTGGCTCTCCGGGTCTACGAGGGACGGCTGAAATACGCCCCTGGACCGGTTGTACCACCCGTTGTTGACCATCCCGGTCTTGTGGGCGTAGGTGCCGGAGGTAATCACGCTGTGGCCCGGCGAGGTGGAAGCGTGGACGTGGGTGAACCGGGCGTCCTGCATCCACGCGCCATGGTCCATGAACCGGCGGAAGCCGTCCTCCACGTAGAGGTCTTCGAACCGCTGCAGAAAGTCGTAGCGGAACTGGTCGATGATAATCAGCACCGCGAGCCGAGGCGGGTCGGCCGGCGCAGGCGCCGATGCGGTCTGAGTTTGCGAAACGACGCTTTCCTGTGGAAACGTCCCGCTGTTGTTGCGCGCCTCGAGATCGGAAGGAACGATGAACTGCAACGACAGGATCAAACCCGTCCTGATGTAACCAGCGATGGACATGACCGGTCCTTTCTTGGGTCGAATGAGCTTAAATTTTTTTTCTTACGAGATTATGCAGAATCTGCCGACTAATGTAATCACACAGGTTGGCCACGCCTTGCAGTCGCCTCCGGAACCGTATTGACCTCAGGGACGACGTGCAAAGCGTTGGGTCTGAATGACTCTGGCTGATTACAAAATACCGTCATATCGGAAGTTGTCAACGACAGTACCATGACATAAGACCGACGACGCGGTGAAATGCGAACGACGACAAGGGCGACATTGAAGCGTTGAACACAGGCACTTGAACGATCGAATTGGCAGGGACGGTGATGCTGGGATCCACTGCAGGGAGGCTGTAAAGGCAAATGACGGAATACATGATGGCGATCATTCAGGCGATCAGCACGGCCGGGGTCCTTGTCGTCGCGGCACTGACCTTTACGAGACGATTTACGAAGGCCCTTCGCGAGGAGATGCACGCAGACCGTGATACCTTGCGCGAGGAGATGCGCGCAGACCGGGAAAAGTTACGGGAGGAGATGCACGCAGACCGGGCAGCCATTCTGGGAGAGATAAAGACCCTTCGCGA
>JAPOOT010000227.1 GCA_026713285.1 Gemmatimonadota bacterium
AGTTCCAGCGGGGCCACGCTGCCCGTCACGATGGAGATGAGCGAGCGGAATCTCGGGGTCTCCAAGGAGGTCTCCTCCTTCGTTCTGCCTCTCGGCGCCACGATCAACATGGACGGCACCGCGCTCTACCAGGCCGTTGCCGCCGTGTTCATCGCCCAGGCTCTTGGCCTGGGTCTCGATATGACGGCCCAGCTGCAGATCGTCCTTACGGCAGTCCTCGCGTCCATCGGCACCGCCGCGGTACCCGGTGCGGGCATCATCATGCTGATCATCATCCTCGAGACCATCGGCGTGCCGGCCGCGGGCATCGCGCTGATCCTCGGCGTCGACCGCATACTCGACATGTGCCGAACCGCGGTAAACGTCACGGGCGACGCCGCCGTGGCAACTTCCGTGAACGCCATGGAGCAACGGGCCGCCGCAGGAAGGGCCGGACGGTCCGATTGACGTTTCGGACGTGACACATAAACCCCTGGGACGTGACGCATAAACCGCCGGGACCCGACGCATAGACTGCCGGGACATGACGCCACGCGAAATCGCGCCGTATCGTCCCCATAGATCCAGAAGACTGCAGGCGGATTAGAGTAAGACCGGACCCGAGGCCCATAGCTGTAACCGGGTCATTGGCTTCGGCCATATTCCTCGTAGAACCAGGCCGCGCTGTCGATTCCCCGGTAGAAATTGGGCAGGTGGAACTTCTCGTTCGGCGCGTGGGCGTCGCAGTCTGGCAGGCCGAAGGCCATCAGGACGGTCGGCAGGCCGAGTTTCTCCTCGAACATGGCCACTACCGGGATGCTGCCGCCTTCCCGGATGTAAACGGGTTCCTTGCCGAAGCCCCTGGCGATGGCCTTGTGCGCGGCCGTAACCGCGGGATGGTCCCGCGCCGTGAGGACCGGCTTCCCCGTGCCGTGGCAGATGACTTCCACCTTGACCGAGGGTGGCGCAACGCAATTTACGTAATTCGTGAAGGCCCGTGCGATCTTCTCGGGGTCCTGGTCCGGCACGAGGCGCATGCTCACCTTGGCCATGGCCTTCGAAGGGATCACGGTCTTCGACCCTTCGCCCGTGAATCCCCCAAGCATCCCGTTCACATCCAGCGTGGGCCGCGCCCAGAGGCGTTCCACGGTCGAGTATCCCTTTTCGCCCGTGGCATGCGGCAGGCCCAGCTTTCCGACGAATCCCTCGTCGTCGAAGGAAAGCGCGGCGAGTGATTCCCGCTCTTCGTCTCTCAAGGGCAAGACATCATCGTAGAACCCGGGTATGGTGATCCTTCCGTCACGGTCCACCATCTTGCCCAGCATCTCGGAGAGGACGTTGAGGGGGTTGGGCACAGCGCCTCCGTAGACGCCCGAATGCAGGTCCTTGTTGGGCCCCTCGATCCGGATCTCCATGTAGGCCATGCCGCGTAACGCATAACCGATGGAGGGCCGCTCGTAGTCGAGCATGGACGTGTCGGAAATGACCACCACGTCCGCCGCCAGCTCGGCTCTATGGGCTTCCAGGTAGGCTTCCAGATTCTCGCTCGAAACTTCCTCCTCCCCCTCGATCAGCATGCGGACGTTCACCGGGAGGCGGCCGTTTTCCCGCAGGTGGGCTTCCAGGGCCTTCACGTGGACCCACACCTGTCCCTTGTCGTCCGTCGATCCGCGAGCATACAGGTTATCGCCCCGAACCACGGGATCGAAGGGATCACTCTCCCACAACTCGATGGGCTCCGCCGGCTGGACGTCGTAATGGCCGTACAGGAGCACGGTGGGCTTGCCGGGCGCATCCAGCCAGTCCGCCGTCACAATGGGATGGCCGGACGTCGGGTTCACCGCTACGTTGCGCATGCCGATACCATCCAGTTCGCCGGCGACGAACCTTGATCACCGGTGCAGGTCCTCGCGGTGGTGGGGATGGGTGCTCACGCTCGGAATGCGGAGGAACTCCTTCAAGCCTTCAAGGGCCTGGGATCGTTGGGACTCGAGATAGGATATGACGTTGTTCATGGTCCACGCTTCCGTTCATTGGAATATGAGAGAATGAAACATGCTTTAAAACGTTCCGTGACGCGGCCAAACCGTCCGGTACCCGGCCGGATTGAACGGGCTGAACTGAGCGAGCCAGAAGGTCTGGGTGAGCCGGGTGAGCCGGGTGAATCGATCGGCCCGGGCGAGCCGGCCGGACCGAGCGGACCGGACTGAGCGAGCCAGGTGGGCCGGCCGGACCGAGCGGACCACTGTACGCATTCTGGCAGATTACAGGAACAGTATGTGGTGGAGCAAGGAGAAAAAGACGCGGCAACCCGGGTTTTGGGCTCGACGCGGCACGCGGAAACGGCTCAAGGCAATTCGACCACGGGCTTCCCGTGTGGGCTTGACAGTGGGCAAGGATGGATTTAGACTGGTAACTCTTAGTGCCGACGCGCGATGCGGGCAGGAGCCATCGCGTCCCGACTATAAACCGTAACCAGCAAGCCTGAACTCGCCATGCAGACCTTATTCAGACAGTACCTGGGTGTGTTGCGCACCACGATCGGATCGGGAAACCTGAAGTTCTTCTACCGGTTTTTCATCTTCCTCTTCCTGTTGATGCTGGTCTACACCGTCCTCTTTCACGAGCTTCAGGCCATGGAAGGACGGGATCATACG
>JAPOOT010000187.1 GCA_026713285.1 Gemmatimonadota bacterium
ACGGGCCACTTTCCTGGCGCTCCTGATCCGTTCGCCGCCGAGGAAGTAACCGACCAGGCTCTGTCCCGTGACGGCCAGCGCGTCCAGTACGAACGTGCCGAACATCCAGACTTGCCTGATCGCCTGGTGGGCGGCTCCGACGTCTGCGCCGCCGTGCGTGGCTTCGCGGGTCGTCAGGAGGAGAAACAGGTTCAGCACACCGGTGCGTATGAAAAGATCGGTGCCCGCGCGCATCAGTCGGCCGACCGCGCTGAAATCGGCCGGCAGGGACCAGCCAAGCTTGCGTTTTATGATCCAGAGCGACCAGGCGGCGCCGATCCAGTAGGCGATGACGCTGGCTATTGCCGCTCCGGCGATGCCCAGTGCGGGCACAGGTCCCGCACCGAATATGAGCATGGGATCGAGCACGATATTGATGCCGTTGATGCCCAGGGCGATCCAGAGCGGCGAGCGCATATCCTGAAGTCCCCGCAAGGCTCCGCTGGCCGTCAGCGTGATCAGGATGGCCGGCGCACCGAACCACCGCCACCAGATGTAGTCCACGGCCCCGTCGTGTATTGCGCCGGCAGCGCCCAGTAGCGTCGCGAGATACGACGTAAGCGGAACGCCGAAGACGATGATCAGTAGTCCGCAAGCCATGCTCAGGCAGAGCGCCAGGCTGCTTATGGAAACGGACCGGTTCCTGTCGTTGTCGCCCTCGGCCTGGGCCACTTCCGTCTGGGTGCTGATACCGAGAAAGTTGAAGACCCAGAAGAGGCCGGATAGTGCGACGGCGCCGACGCCGAGGGCGGCGAGGGACTCCGCGCCGAGTTGCTTGATGAAGGCGGTGTCCACGAGGCCGGTAAGCGGTTCCGCGATCAGCGAGAGCAAAACGGGAAAAGTCAGCCGAATGAGTGTGGCGTGGGGTCTATTTGAGAAGGGATGGGCGGTCGTGGTGGCTGTAGCTTTTGCAGGGCGCATATTCACTCAGCGGGCGAATCGGTCTACCGCGAGGAGTTCGAGATCGATACCGGGCGGATCCTCGGCCACAATCTGACTCACCAGTTTACCGGTCACCGGTCCCAGGGACACCCCGATCATGGCATGGCCGGCGGCCACGATCAGATTGGGAACGCCGGGAGCCCGGCCCAGGAAGGGTAGGCCATCGGGCGTGCAGGGACGCAATCCGCTCCAGGTTTCGACGATCTCATGGGCATCGATGTCGAAAGACGGCATATACATCGGCAGGGCATGGAGAATCGCGGCTACGCGGCGGCGGTTGATGGAAAGGTCCATGCCAGCCAGTTCCAGCGTGCCGCCGATACGCAACGTATCGCCCATGGGCGTGACGGCCACTCGGGATTCCGCGAGCATAATGGGAAGTTCCGGCCACTCCGCCGGCCGGCGCATCGTAACGCTGTACCCCTTGGCCGGCTGGATGGGCAGCGAGATTCCGGCGACTTTTCCGAGGGCGGGCGACCATGAACCCGCCGTGAGCACAACCTCTCCCGCGGCGATGTCCCCCTGCGTCGTATGAACAGCCGCGATGCGCCCCTTATCTTTCGTGAACCCCGTCACTTCTGACCCGGTGCGCACGGTCACGCCAAGCCGCGCCGCATGATCCGCCAGCGCATGCACGAACTTGCCAGGCGTCAAGTGGGCATCCTGCCTGAAGTGCAGGCCGCCCAACGCTTTCAGTTTCAGCCCCGGAAGCGCCTCGGCCACCCCATTGGATGTATGCTCGTCGATTAAGAGCCCGTACGAAGAGAGGAGTTGCCATTCCTCTTCCCCTTCCGCCAGGCCTTCCTGCGTTCGATACACGGCCAGGACGCCTCGCTGGTGATAGTCGAAATCCACGCCGTCCAGACCGTCCAGTTCATCGAATAGCGAAAGGCTTTGCAGGCTCAGGTCCCGGATCAGCGGAATGGCCCTGCGCATCCGGCCTTCGTTGCTGGCCTTCCAGAATGCCCAGAGCCAGCGGATCAGCGACGGGTCCAGCCGCGGCTTGATGTAGAAGGGGCTGTCCGGGTTGAACATCCACTTCAGGCCCCGCGCCACGACGCCGGGCGCGGCTAGCGGAATGCTGTGGCTGGGTACGATGAGTCCCATGTTGCCGTGGGAAGCGCCAGATCCGATCTCCCCGCGTTCCACGAGGGTGACCCCGTATCCCGCCTCACGCAGGTAGTACGCGGCGCAGACGCCTACGGCGCCGCCCCCGATGATCAGTACGTCGGTCATGTCCATGGGGAAATCGGATGGTCAAGGTGGGGATGGCCAAAGCGAATAAATCGCGGGCGATATGCAATTCGTTGATTGATTCCATGCATCTGGCGTCGAATCAATCGCGGGCGATGTACATCTCCGTGAAGTTCACGGTCTGAATCGATATGATCGGCACCACGCGGCCGTCCCGGTCCTGTTTTACACCCCGGAGATAGGGTTTTCTAAGCTCGGTAATCACCGGATGGAATAAAAACACGGCGCCTGCCTCCTCCGCCAGGATGCGTTCGGCCCGGGCGTACAGGTCGTAGCGGACCCCGGGGTCCATATGGGTATTGGCCCGGTCGAGCAGGTCGTCGAATTCCGCGTGCAGCCAGTCGTGACGGGCGTACCCCCTGGGCTGGGACCGCCAGAGGAGGCCGAGCATGTTGGACGGGTCCGGGTAATCGTAGACGAAGACCAGCATGCCCATGGGGATCTGCCACTGGAACAGGTTCTCGTTGAAGACGTTGCGCTGCTGGTACTTGATTTCCAATTCGATGCCCAGCGTCTCCCTGAGCATGGCCTGTACCGCTTCTCCGGCGATACGGTTGATGCTCGTATCGGCCACCCGCAACCAGAATTCCGTACGGGGGAAACCCCTTCCGTCCGGATAGCCGGCTTCCGCCATCAACCGCTTCGCCTCCTGCGGATCGTAGGTCTGGGACGCCTTGAACTGTTCCGCCGAATACCCCGGGAAGCCGGGAGGAAGCTTGGAGTGCGCGGGTATGGCCAGATCATTCAGCACCGTGCTGCTTAGAGACTGCCGGTCGATGGCATGGGCGATCGCCCGCCTCACGCGCGCATCGTCGAAGGGAGGCTGCCGGGTCTGAAAAAACAGATACCAGGTGGTGAACTCGGACATCCTGTGGACTTCACGCGCGAGTCGTTCGTCTCTGCGCACCCGTTCGTAGTCGATGGGATCCAGGCGATAGGCGTCGATTTCACCGTTCTCATAGGGCAGGGTTCCCGGCCGCTGGGCCCCGACGAACTTGACGATGATCTCCTCCAGATACGCCTTGTGCGGGCCGTTGTAGTACGGATCCAGCGTGAACGTCATGTCGGAACCCGTATTCCATTCCGCCAGTCTGTAGGTGAAATTGGACACGCAGTGTTCCGGTTCGGTCCATTTTGCGCCGAACTTCTCCACCTGCCACCTCGGCACGGGCGACGAAGTGATGAAGGAGACGATATAAGGCAGGTATGGACAGGGGCCCTCGGTCTCAATCTGAAAGGTGAGATCGTCCACTGCGCGTATGCCTACCTGTTCCGCGTCGGACAGCTCACCCTGGTTGAAGGCCCGGCCGTTCTTGATCACGTAGTAGAGGAAGGCGTAGATGTTCCCGCTGGCCGGATCCAGCATGCGTCGGAAAGAGTACTCGAAATCGTGGGCCGTGACCGCCCTGCCGTCGCTCCACCGCGCCCCTTCACGGAGGTGGAAGGTCCACGTACGTCCATCGTCCGATGCTTCCCACCGGTCCGCCGCGGCGGGCACCAGTTCGTTGTTCTCGTCCAGCAGCACCAGGCGCTCGAAGGCGAAGTACGTGCCGTCGGCCTCGTAGGCCGCCACGCTTATATCCAGCGTGGAAGGCTCGCGGAACATGTATCGGAACTGCTGCCGGTCCGGCGGGGCCGCGTCCTCCGGAAGCTGGCGGCCGATGGAATTGACCCATGTCCGGTCGCCGGACTGCGGGACGTTGTCTTCGCCGCCGCATCCACTAAAGAAAAGGAGGGACAGGACAATCAGGGCGTAGCGTGTACGATTCAGGCGTGTACGATTCAGGCAGTGCGTGAGCATGAGCATGATGAAACCTCGGAGTGTTCCGTCTGCTGTTCCGTTGTAGGTGTCCATCAGTCGTTCTTAGGCAGGTGTTCCGTGTAAAATCGAACCCAGTTTCCGTACATGATCTTCTCGATGTCATCCCGGGCATATCCACGCCCTTCTAGGATGGGGACCAGCAACTGGTAATCGGCAATGGAATCGACTTCGGACGGCGCGCCGTCGATGCCGCCCTGTCCGTCGGTGTCGCCGCCGATCGCCGCATGATCGGCTGTTCCGGCCAACTGGCACACGTGATCGATATGATCGGCCACGTGGGAAAGCGTGATGTCCTCGCGGCGGAAATAGTCCCGGCGGGTGTATCCTCCGGTGTTCGACCAGTCCAGGGTATACCACGGACAGAGCATCCAGGTGTCCATGGACGCGCCGATGACGCCTCCCCGTTCAATGACGATCCGGAGTTGTTCGTCTGAGAACTGGCGCTGGCCGGGAACGAGAGCGCGGCAGTTCTGGTGACTGGCCAGGACCGGACCGTCATACAGGTCCACCGCTTCAAAGAAACTCTCGTCCGATATGTGGGTGAGGTCGAGCAGCATGCCGCAGGCAGACATCTCTCTCAGCAGGTCCTTTGCGGGAGGAAGTAGGCCGCCCTCGGAACCTGTGCCGTGAGCGTAGGTGCTCGGGCCGTAATGGGTCAGGCTCACCACGCGGACGCCCATCTCGAACCATTCATGCACCTGGCCGGGCGAGAGGATGGGATCGGCGCCTTCCATGCCGAGGACAAATCCCACAGGCAGTCCTTCGGTGACGTCCGTTTTGTCCCATGTGTCTATGTGCTTTGCGAGAGCCTCCCCGTCCGTGAGTACGACACCTTCACCCTCTTCCTCGAGGACGTGGTAGTATGCCAGCTGCCCTCGGGCGGCGCCGTGGACAGCCGCGGTACCCCGGAGACCGGGCAATATGCTGTGCTCGCGCTTGCGCCGTACCGTGAATTTCATCAGGGCGGCCGCGATTCTTCCGCGGCGCATCTCGGGCAGGCAGGCGAAAGCGATGTTGCCCGGGTTATCGTCGGCAGCGCGCACTTCAGCCAGCGAAAGCGTAAGATCCCGGTTGAGTTCGACGCCCCCATACGCCATGGGATAGTCGCCGTCAAATATAAGCATGGAAAAACGATACCGGGCGTTTGAAGAGGTGTCAACACAATTCACCCCTGGTATTCCTTTTTGATATGCTTGGATCGCCTGTCCTTGCGCTTACTTCGCCCAGGACGTATAATAGGCGTCCGTGAAACCCGGATCGTGGTCTAATCGTCTTATATGGTAAGAAGTTTCCGTTCAGGGCGATCGTACCGGCAGTTACGGATAAATACCTATGCGTGCATGTGTGCTAGTTGAACCCGGACGGATTGAAACCCGCGACGACGTCGACATGCCCGTCGCGGGGCCGGACGACGTGGTCGTGGCGGTCAAGTCCGCTTTGACCTGCGGTACCGATCTGAAGGCATACCGTCGAGGGCACCACCTCATGCCGCCCCCGACGCTGTTCGGCCACGAGTTTTCGGGGGTGATTGCCGACAAAGGCAACAGGGTGGAGAAGTTCTCCGTCGGACAACCCGTGATGTCTGTACATACGGCGCCTTGCGGGGAGTGTTTCTACTGCGACAGATCGCTTCAGAACCTGTGTCCGCACCTGACGAAGACGATGGCCCTGGGCGCGTACGCCGAATTCCTGCGGGTTCCGGCCACGGTCGTCGACGCGAACATGTACCCCAAGCCCGATGAACTGGACTATCGCGAGGCAGCCATGCTGGAGCCGCTGTCCTGCGTGGTCTACGGCATAGGCCAGGCGCTCGATTCAACTTCTGATTCAGCGGTCGTCATCGGTGCCGGCGCCATCGGGCTGTTGCACGTCATGGTGCTGAAGGAAATGGGCGTGAAGCAGGTAATCGTCTCGGGGCGTCACGACTACCGTCTCGAGACGGCAAGGAAGGTCGGGGCGGACCTCGTCATCAACAGTGAAAGGGAGCATGCCACCGAAGCGGTGCTGGAAGCCACAGGGGGCCGCGGGTCGCCTGTCGTCTTCGAGTGCACCGGGCTGCCGGCCGTCTGGGAAGAAGCTGTCACCATGGTCGGCAGGGGCGGCTGCGTCGTCCTTTTCGGAGGGTGCCCCGGCGGCACGACGGTTACCTATGACACCACCAGGCTGCATTACGACCAGATCACCCTGAAGGGCGTTTTTCACTATACCCCGGAAGCGGTCCGCAGATCCTACCAAATCCTCGCGGACGGACGACTCGACGTCACGCCCCTGATCACCGGCGATCGCACGCTTGAAGAGGTGCCGGAGGCTTTTCGGAACTTCCTGGGGAGCAATACGATGAAGTTCGCGATCATTCCCTGATCCCCGGGGGCGCCCCCATGAAAGCCGCCAAAATCTACGATATCGACGATATCCGTATCGAGGAAATGGACACGCCGGCCATCTCGGCGCGGGACGCCTTGGTGAAGATGCGCAGCTGCGGAATCTGCAGCGGAGACGTAACGCCCTGGTACATCCGGCGGAAGGCGCCCATCGTCATCGGACACGAACCGACCGGTGTCATCGAAGCACTGGGCGACGAGGTGGAAGGGCTGTCCGTGGGAGACCGGGTGTTCATTCACCACCATGCGCCCTGCTACAGGTGCCGGCACTGCCGCCGCGGCAATTTCACCATGTGCGCCACCTGGAAGGAAACCCGTCTCGACCCCGGCGGCGCAGCCGAGTACGTCCGGGTCCCGGAGATCAATCTCCGCTATGACACCCTGGTGCTGCCGGACCCGGTATCCTTCGACGACGGCGCCCTGATCGAGCCCGTGGCCTGTTCCGTGAAGGCGATCGAACGCGCCCGCATCCGCCCTGGCGACATCGTGCTCGTCATCGGACTGGGCCTCATGGGGATGTTGAACGGGATCGTGGCCCGACACTACGGGGCAAAGACCGTCATCGGCGCCGACAGGGTACCCTATCGGCTGAAAAAAGCGCTCGAACTCGGCATGGACCACACAGTGGATGTGCGTGAGCATGATCTGGCCGAGTCGGTGCATGAGATTACGGACGGCGTCATGGCCGACGCGGTCATCGTCGGCCCGGGGAGCATCCCCGCGATGCAGACCGGCCTGACTTGCGTGGGCAAGGGAGGAATCGTCCTGCTATTCATGTCCTCACCCGAGGAGGATGTGCTTGCCTTCAAGCCCTATGACCTGTACTTTAACGATGTATCGATCGTGTGCAGCTATTCCTGCGGTCCGCACGACACCCGCATGGCGCTGGACCTGAT